>CAWUOE010000012.1:0-21552 GCA_963923355.1 uncultured Gemmataceae bacterium
GCCAAATTCAAAAAGCTCGTGAAACCCTTTTTTCTCCCCTCCACTGGGACATTGCGCACGACCCCGAAGCCAGGCAAGAAATCGAACACCTCCATGTTCTGGAAGATGAATTCCCCGTGGGAGGCTACAGTTCGATTTCCAACAGGGGCAGGTTTGAAAGCTTGCTACCTTCCCAATTGGCATTCTGGGATGAGCCGATTGGAGAAACAGACCTATTCACTTGGAAATTCACCCGCGACGAGCTTTGGTACTACTCCAGAGATGAAAACGCGATCCGCAAGCCCCCTTTGGAGGTGGCAATTATCCTTTGGCCGGGCCTCAGCGAAACGCGGATATTCGATCCGGAAATCGGCTTCCAATCCCTGACCGTCCTCCTGGCCACCCTGCTGGAAACTACTTCTTTGATTGAGTCCCACAGGGAAAACCAAGCGCTTAAAATACGCTGGATTTTTCAGGAGGACAACTTAAATCCGGTCACGGAAACACCCAAAGACCAAAAACAGTTACAAGGCCTGCTAAAGGTCTTGCTGGGAACCCGAATCCTTCAAGAACAACATTCTGTGGAATCGCTTTGCCCCAAGGAGATTGAAGCCTTCCTGAAAGGGCCAAAAAAAAATGGCGACCTCCGGATTATCCAATGCCACGCCGATTTCCCCATCAGCGTTCCGCCATTGCCAACGAATGATTATTCCCTTCATTTAGGATTGGCGGGGTGCGTTCCCAGAATCTTGGCCGGGGGAATGGAATTGGCCCCAAATTCCAAATACCTCTCCCAACGGTATTCCTGGATTACGAACATTTTGGCCGCATGGTGCCAATCTCCATTGGGTAGCCGGCTAACGGAGGGAGTATTGATCCCCATTTCAGGTTAAGATGGACAGATCACCTAAGCGACCCAACGGGGTGTGGCCATGATTACCTTGACGAGCATGACTTTTCTCGCTTTTATCCTTCAAATTCCGGGTCAGCCGGGCCACCAGGGTAACAGTCAACTGGCAGTTCGCGCTGACGGATCTGTCGTTGCCATCGCTCACACTGACGCCGGAGTAATCGCCGCTATCGACCCGGCGTCCATGGGCGCCTTGTGGGAAACAGCCGTTGGAAGCCGGCCTGAAAGTTGCACCTTCCTGGGGAAAGGCAAAGATTTGGCGGCCACCGTCTACGACGAGGACTTGGTTGTCGTCCTGGATGGAACCACAGGCGCACTCAAGCACAAAATCAAAGTCGAGGACGAACCTTACGGAATAGTCTCTAACAAAGACGGGTCACGCCTTTATGTCACCCACGAATATCCAGGAAAGGTCAGCGAAATCGACCCGGTGGAAGCGAAAGTCCTTCGGGTCCTCGATGCCGGTTCACGCCCCCGGGGAATAGCCTTGCATCCTGATGAAAAACGACTTTTTGTTTGTGAATTTCTATCGGCCAACATGCATGCAATCACCCTTGACCAGGGAAAACTGGTCGACACCTGGAAAGGCCAGCCCAGCGACAACCTTGCCCGACAGTTGGTTATTCATCCCACCAGACCCAAGGCATACATCCCCCATATCCGCTCGCGGACAGGTGTCATTGATGGCACGGGTTCCATATTCCCACAATTGACGGTTTACGACCTGACACCACCGACTGAGGGGAAAAGGCGAAAATCATTTGGCATGGACACTTTCAATGGGGTCTACGTGGTGACCAATCCTTGGGAAACCGCGATGACTTCCGACGGCAAAAAACTGTTCGCCCTTTATTCGGGAACAGATGACATGAATGTCTGCCAGGTGGTGGACGATGACTACAAGGAATTGGAGCGGTCTGGCCGGGCCATCATCCGGGTGGGGAAAAACCCCAGGGCGGTGCGAGTCTCCCCGGATGACAGCCATGTTTTCGTTTTTGACAGTTCCGATTTCGCGATCCGCAAGCTGGATGGCAAGACTTTGTCTGTCCAAGGGACCGCCCGGCTAAGCAAGCCAAAAAGGTCGGAGGAATGGATCCGAGGACGGGCACTTTGGAACAGCGCCGATTCCCCCATGAGCAGTCGCCGGTGGGTAGCCTGCTCTTCCTGCCACCCGGACGGCCAGCCGGATGGAAGGATCTGGAACAACCCGGAAGGCAAGCGAAAAACACCGCACTTGGGGGGATTGGCGCATACGCACCCCTTGCATTGGTCCGCTGACAGGGACGAAGTCCAGGATTTTGAATACACCATCCGCAGCAAGCTGATGATGGGTCCGGGACTTCTGCGGGAAACCATCCAACCCAAAAAGAATTTTAAGAAAACCGAATTGAATGAAAAAACTTCGGGACGCTCCTCCGATCTGGATGCCCTGGCGATTTACACCAATTCATTCACCTTCAACAGTTTGTCTCCCCACGCCCTAGGAGAAGGCAAACTGACAGAGTCTGCCCAAAGGGGCAAGGCATTATTCGCAGATGCCAAGGTGGGCTGCTCAACTTGCCACAGCGGCGCGTTTTTCAGCGACAGTTCGCTGAAGTCCATGAAGCTGCATGACGTCGGAACGGGAGCCATTGACACCTCCGAACGAATGGGCACCTCTTATGACACCCCCACCCTTTTGGGGGTATACAGGACCGCACCCTACCTGCATGACGGAACCGCACCAACCCTGAAGGATGTGCTTACCACCTGCAACCAAGGAGACAAGCATGGTGTGACCTCTCACCTCAACCATGGCCAGATTGATGACCTGGTCGCTTTCTTGTTGGCCTTGCCTTATGAAAAATTGCCACAGCAAACGGAAAACACAGTGAAATACCTTGACTCTGGTGGATCCGGTCCAGCAAAAACCAATCAGTAAATCCACCAGATTCTTTTTTGATGTTCAAGGATTTCAGATGACCAGCCCGCATCTCAGTCGACACAAGGCCGCCATTGGTTTTGCCCAAAAAGCCGCCGCGAGTGCCTTGGCCCTTTTTGACACAGATCTCCAGATCGAAATCAAGGAAGACCTTAGTCCGGTCACCAAGGCTGACCGTGAGGCAGAAGCAATCCTTCGGGAAAGCCTGACAGCGGCTTTCCCTGGTGATGGTTTTCTGGGAGAAGAATACGGTGACCAACAGGGGTCAACCGGGTACCGCTGGGTGATAGATCCCATCGATGGGACGAAAAACTACATTCGAGGCATCCCTATCTGGGGCACCCTCCTTGGCTTGGAATTTGAGGATAATCTCATTGGAGGGATTGTGGTGGCACCCGCCTTGGGCCAGACATGGCACGGGCTAAAGGGTGAAGGAGCCTATCGCAACGACAAAAGGATCAGGGTAACCGACACACCAAAACTCGCCCAAAGCCACCTCTTTTACTCGAGTCTCACTTGGATTCAAAAATCCGGGAAGACCAAAGGCTTTTTGGACCTTATTGATAACAGTGAGCGCCAACGCGGTTTTGGTGATTTCTATGGTTTCATGCTGGTTGCCCAGGGAGCGGGGGAAGCCATGATTGATCACGGCCTTCACCCCTGGGATGTGGCCGCACTGAAACCCATCGTGGATGAGGCTGGAGGTTTGCTCACCAATTGGGACGGTGGATTCTCGATCCATCGCTCCGATGTGGTGGGATCCAACCGTCTGATCCACCCGCGGCTCCTAGAATCTTTGGGGGCATGATGGACAGCTCCGACCCCGTCCAACCTTTGATTTGGCACGGGGATGCGCAATGCGGCTGGTTGGAAATGTTGGACCAGACCCAGCTTCCTGCCCGTCAGATTTCTGTGGAATGCCGTTCGGTTGGGGATGTTTTTGAAGGAATCCGGATGCTTCGAGTCCGGGGGGCACCGGCTATCGGTGTTGCCGGAGCATATGGCTTGGTTTTGGCCGCCCAAAAGATCGAATCCCCATCTCTCGATGCCTTTCTGGTGGAATTGACCGGGCAAGCCAATTGGTTGAATTCCAGCCGGCCCACCGCGGTGAACCTATCGTGGGGTTTAGCCAGGTTAATCCGTTTGGCTAAAAATTTGCCGAAAACCGTTTCGCTTAAGGACCGCCGCAGCCATTTGCTGGAGGAAGCCAAAAACATTGCCCGGGAAGACAAAGCCATGTGCCACGCAATGGCGCAACATGGCTTGGGTTTGATACCGGCTGGAGCTGGGATTTTAACCCATTGCAACACGGGAGTTCTTGCTACCGCAGGAGCGGGAACCGCCTTGGCAGTGATTTATGCAGCCCACCAAGCCGGGAAAAAGATTCGGGTTTATGCCGACGAGACCCGCCCATTGCTTCAAGGATCCCGATTGACCGCTTGGGAACTGAAAAAGGCCGGAGTCCCGGTAACCCTACTGTGCGACAACATGGCCGCGATGGTGATGCGGCAAGGAAAGGTTCAAGCGGTTTTGGTAGGGGCTGACCGGATCGCTTCCAATGGGGACACGGCAAACAAGATCGGCACTTACTCGGTTGCCGTGCTGGCCAAGCACCACGGAATTCCCTTCCATGTTGTCGCCCCAACCAGCAGTTTCGACCTGGGGATTGAATCGGGAGCCCACATTCCAATCGAGGAAAGATCAGCCCAAGAGGTTATCTGCGGCTATGGAAAACCAACCGCTCCAGAAGGCGTGGAAGTTTACAACCCGGCCTTTGATGTCACCCCGGCTGAACTGATCACATCCGTTGTCACTGAAAACGGTATTATTACCCCGGTCAAACGTGAAAACATTGAAAAAACCTTGAGACAAAGCTGGAAGCCGGGGCTGTAATGCGATCCGTTTCCAGTAAAATGTAGTGCAGGTTCTGGGGACGAATCCACGGTTCCCTCCTTGATGCAATAACCACCGGTTTCAACCTGTTGAATCAGGAGTTCAAAAATGCGACGCGGAATTTTCGCGACCATGGCTGCGCTGTTAGCCTCAGGCGGATCTATGGCCCAGGATTGGGGCACCTTGAAAGGGAAAGTAGTCTACGGTGGTGAGCCACCGAAGGCTGAAACTGTCAAGATTGACAAAGACCAAGACCATTGCCTTTCGAAGGGAGATATCCCCTCGGAGAAACTGGTGGTAGACCCGACCAGCAAAGGAGTACGTTGGGTCATGGTATGGCTCGTTGATCCCAAGGATCCCAAGGCTGCGCTGCCCACGCACCCGTCACTGAAGGAACCAGCCGCCAAGGAAGTGATGGTGGACCAACCTTGCTGCAAATTCGAGCCGCATGTTTTGGCATTGCGCGAAGGGCAAACCTTGGTGGCCAAGAACAGTTCACCCATCCCACACAATGTCAACTTGGTGAGCACCGGAAAGAACCCTTCCAAGAATGAAATCATCCCCCCGGGCCGCCAGGTCAAAGTGGACGGTTGGGTTGCAGCTCCCTCCCCTACCCTGATCAAGTGCGATATTCACCCCTGGATGATGGGCTATGTGCGGGTTTTCAACCATCCCTATTTTGCCGTGACCAACGAGAAGGGTGAGTTTGAAATCAAGAATGCCCCGGTTGGCAATTTCAACCTGGTTGTCTGGCAGGAAGAAGCCGGCTGGGTCACCGGCGATCGGAAAGGAACGCCAGTTTCCATCAAGGCTGATGGGAGTGCCAATGTGGAAATTGTCCTGAAAGGCAAATAGTCCCGGCTGTTTGAATTGGATATTTGAGCGGTCCCCGTACTATATTTCGGGGGCCGTTTTTTATTGCCCCTCAAGACAGTAGAAAGTTCCTTTTTGTGTTCCAATGAACAGCTTTCCATCCACCACAGCGGGTGAGGCAGAGATTCCGTCATCCAACTCCACCACACCCAGTTGTTTTCCTGTGGTCAAATCCAGACTGTACAACCTGCCATCGAGACTACCCACATGGACCACTCCATCTTGTGTTATCACTGGGGAACCATCCACTTTTCCCTTGGTCAGGACACTCCATACCTGCTTGCCTGACTTTCGGTCGAAAGCATGAACCCGGTTATCCCTCGATCCAACCACAACCAAATCCTTGGAAACCGCAGCCGAGGAAAAAAATTCCTGCGGCCGGTTTTCAGCCATGAATCGCCAGGGTATTTCGCCTTTTTTCCAGTCCACCCGTAAAAACTCACGGTTCATGGTACCAATGAAAAGTTCATCCCCATCCACTGAAACTGTGGCCCCGGTTTGGCCCCCCAAATCAACCTTGGACTCTTCCTTGCCGTTTTCAATATTGATCACGTGCAAGGTACTGTCACAGCCTGCCGCAAACGTCTTGCCTCCAGCCACCGCCATGGAACCGTAGTACGGACCTTCCGTCCGGAATTCCCATAGGAGCTTGCCTGACTTATCGAGACACCGGATGGTTTCATCTTGACCCCCGAACAGGATGCGATCTCCGGACACGGAAGCCCCACCTGATATTTCCCCTTTGGCCTCGTAGGACCATTTTGGGGTCCCTGACTTCGCATCCACAGCCAGGAATTTCCCATCCACATCCCCCACAAAAACAGTGTCCCCATCCCAGCAAGCGGATGCTTTAATCATTCCCGTTTTCAGCTTCCAGGTTTCCTTGCCACTTTCCACTTCCAGGCAGCGCAG
This sequence comes from uncultured Gemmataceae bacterium, assembly GCA_963923355.1. Taxonomy (GTDB): domain Bacteria; phylum Planctomycetota; class Planctomycetia; order Gemmatales; family Gemmataceae; genus UBA6894. Next base: position 6,489 of record CAWUOE010000012.1, read on the forward strand.
AGACCCATCCATGCCGCCAATGATCAAGTTTTTCCCTCGGATGGCGGCCGTCCCTTCAATGGACTCCATCCCTTCCACTTTCCAGCGTATTTTGAGTTTGCCGCCCAATTTGCAGGCTGCCATCCCGGTTTGAGAGGGGTCACCGCGGAATACCAGCCAATCCCCACCGAAAGCAAAACCGGTCAGACAAGACAACAGCCCCAGGAGAAACCACCCGCCAACCCATCGAACGGCCATGGCATCGCCCTCGATTCTAAAGACACTCACAACCCAAGGAATCAGTACACGGACTTGTAAATCTGAATGAAATCAACCTCGGAAACCGGGCGGGGATTGAATTTTCCGGTCCATTGGTCGAACGCCTCCTCGGCAAGGATGGGAAAAATTCCCTCATTCACTCCGCAATCGCGGAGCCGGGTTTCCAAGCCGGCCGAGGCAGAAAATCTCTCGATCATCCCTGCCAATTCATCGGCAGGCCGTATTCCGGGCAAACCGGCAAGCTTGGCCAGTGAACTGTAGGCGCCATCCGCGACAGAACTGTTGAATCGCAGCACGCCAGGCATCGTCAGGGAAACCGCCAAACCGTGGACCAAACCATAATGGGCTGTCAACGGGTTAGCACTTGCATGACAAGCTCCCAGCATCGACTGTTCAATGGCGGCACCAGCCAGGTAGGCTCCCCACTGCATCGAAGCCACCGTATCCAAATCTGGTTTTTCCTCCAGCATTTTGGGAAAGGCCGGGACCAAGTGTTTCCAAGCCTCCAAAGAATACATGTGTGACAGTGGAGACTTTCTGGTGGTCACATGGGATTCGAGGGCATGGGTGATTGCATCGAGCCCGCTGACCGCAGCAACCCGCCTGGGTTGACTGGCAGCCAGCTCAGGGTCAAGTATCACCGTATGAAACAGCAACTGGGGATCACCACATGCCATTTTCAGGTGGCTCTGCCTCTCTTCAATGACAGCATAAGACTGCGCTTCGGAACCAGTCCCGGTAGTGGTTGGGATGCCCACCATCGGCAAGAGGTTTCCCTTGGCTTTGCCATAACCCCTGTAATCGACCATTTGCCCGCCGCTGAACGCCAGCAGATTGGAAGCCTTGGCAGTATCCAAAGCACTTCCACCCCCCAAGGCAACAATCAGGGATGGACCATCGGCTAGCAGGCGGTCAGCCAATCGCCTCACTGTCAAAGAATCGGGGTTCTCCTGAACATCGCTGATCAAGATCACCCTGTAACCCGCCGATTCCAAAATCTTTTGGGCCCGTTCGGGGTAACCATGACCCATCAAGCCAGGGTCTGTCACTAGCCAAACGGATCCACTACCCAGGGCGGCGGCTATTTGGGTCAAATTGTCCAAGCTACCGGCCCCGGTGTGCAAACGGGGTGCAGGTCGGGGCTGACGCTTCTCAATCAGGATGCAATCCCCCACCAAGCTTCTGCCTAGCGTTTCAAAGGCGCCATGGCAAACGCCCTTTGTTTGTAGAGGTGCGTGAAAAGGTTGCCCTCATGTGGCTGGTCCCAACTGACCACATTGGTGGGAAGTGGACCGATATTCAGTCGCTCCACATTTCGTGTGGCCATGAGCCTTTGTTTAAAGGCCTCATCCCCGGTAATGAAGGTCCCAACCAAGGTCGGCCCGATCAACTCAAGAACTTCATCCTGGTCCGCCTGAACCACACTGGCGTATGGGAAGAGGAACTCCTTGTTTGCAAGGGGATGCTGGTGCGATTCACACAAGACAACCGAGGGCTGGAGCCAAGCACAACGACCTTCTTTGTGTAAACGCGGTGTGCCCCTGTGCTTCAGCACCAAGTCCTCTGCTCCGGGAGTGGCCAAAAGGCCATCAATCATACCCGATATCCGCTCAGCAATATCCGGGTTGGCAAATGCGGATATCTGGGCCCCAGGATCATCCCACGGGCGGGGAATGATTTTCGCCATCCGTTCAGCCATGGCCTCGGCAATCTCACGTCCGTGGCGGGGAGTCCAGACCGCGGAGGCATTGATGCAAGAACGCCCCCCGTTGGCGCAAACACTTTCAACCATCAAATCGATGTAATCCGGCCAATTGTCCGCTGCATCCTCACCTAAAACCACCTTGCTATAGCCCGGGCCATGCAACTCCACCCTGTGGTCATTTTTATAAGGGTCCGTGGTGGTGCTGTCGCCGAACAGAAGGCTCCTTCCACAACCCCTGAGAATCTCCCCAGCCCCACCATGGTCGGTTGGGTACATATTCAGGGCCGCAGGGGGAATACCAGCGGCCTTATAGGCCTGAAGAACCCGGTAGGGAGTCCACGGCTCCTCTCGACCCGGTTTCAGGACGAGTGGCATTTTCAACGCGATGGAGGGCACCCAAAGACTGTGCACGCCGGGGGAATTGCTGGGTAGAATCGCTCCCAAACTACTGGTGGCTGGGTAAAAACAAACTGTCCGGCCATCCTGAATCAAATGGCCTTGATCCAATACACGGAGGTCAAGCCCCCTGGTCAAACCAGCAATGATCTCATCGATATGCTCGAGAACGTACTGGACTTTTGCCGCATTCCTTCTGCAGAAAACAACCGGCGACCCAGTGCTCCCCGATAAATTCCGCAGATACTCCTCAAACGATTGGGTTCCATCCCCCAAGGGAAGCTCGGCCGTGGCAAACAACTTGCCCGCCTGTTTCACCCTTGCCAAAAGCTCGGCGGAAGGAATGGCCTGGAGTTCCTTGCGAGCTGACTCCATTCGCGCCAAATCCCGCACGATCATGCTGCCGGTGACCTGGCTCACCTCGGCCAATGGGTCACCGGTGGCATGGTGCACCAATGTCGTTTTTTCCAAACTCTTGTAGGGATTTCCCTGTCTGAGGGCAGGAATATGGATCATGTGCGAGCACCTTGGGCAAAAAAGAGCCAGGCCAAATCGTGGCCAGCGGATTTGTCGCTGATATTCCTAGTAAACACCGACAACGGTGGTGGATGCCAATTCGCTGAAAGGCCGAACTCCACTGACACCATCCCAAGGGTATTTTTCAAACGGCGGTTCGCGCTCCCCCTCGTCCCTTTCCGGAAAGCGGGGAACAAAGAATTCCCGGGTGAGAGTTGTCAGCAACACCCTACCTGTCTCGCCATAACCAACTTTCTTCGAGTAGTCCTTCGGGTCAACCACTTCTATCACCGCCCTCGGCTGGGGAGCGTAGTAGGAAATTTTGAAGCCATCCTCCGGGCCGATCGGTTTGGAACAAGCCAGCCCCATCAAAGTGTTGCCGTAGGTGGGGGTCATGTAGACGTCGCCATTGTCCAGCATTTCTTCATGAGCCTCCCGGGTGAATTGGGGAGTGAATTCCGTGCCTCCTGAGAAAATGCCGGTAATACCCGCCGCTTTGATACTGCGTAAACCACCTGCTGGCACTTTTTTGCCCAAGGACCTGAACTTGTCCTCCAATTTTCCATTGCGAAGCGCCTCGTCCAAGGCAGCCAGCAACTTGGGAGTGGTGAACATGCACTTGATGTCATGCCCCCCCGCGAGAACACTCAGGGTCTGATCAATGCAGTGTTCCTTGTAAAGATTTGCCTGCTCAAAATTCTTCATTTTGATCAGCTTGACCACCCAGCGCGGGTCAAGGTCCACGCAAAAACTGATGCCCCCGCGATGCTGAGCCAAATGCTCGATGGCTAGACGCAACCGCCTGGGGCCCGAGGGCCCCAACATCAACCAATTGGAACCTTTGGGAAAATATTTGTCGGGCAAAGTTTCCGACATCATCTCGTAGTCAATCCGGAAGTCATCGATGACCATCCGGCTTTTGGGCAAACCGGTTGTACCTCCGGTTTCAAACACGTAGGTTGGCTTTCCCTGAAGGCCCTTGGGAATCCAGCGGCTGATTGGCCCGCCACGCAACCAGTCATCTTCAAAGGCACCGAAAAGGTGCAGGTCATCAAATCCCTTCACATCCTTCAAAGGGTTGAAAGAGTAAGATTTTGCTTTTTCCAACCAAAACGGCGTGCCAGTCTCAGGATTGAAGTGCCACTTAACAATCTCCCGAACATGTTGATCCAATTCGACTTTGGCCTGAGCGATTTTTTTCTCGAGCGTGACTGAGTTGTCAAAAAAACGGGCCGGGGAGAAATAGTCAATCGGGTCATAGACCTTGCTGCTGGACACGGAATCATCCTCTCTAGAACGAATTAGCGATTGCCGATGGCGAACAAGGTGGTCCCGTTGTGCAGGTAAAGCACCCCACCGGCCACGCACGGAGGGGCTTTCAAACCCTGCTCCATTTCAATTTTAGACGGCTCCTTCTTGTCTTTCCCGTGGGGAAAAACAAAAAGATCGCCTGAATCGGTACCCATGAACACACGGCCATCCGCCACAAAGGGACTGTTCCAAGTCCCGTCCTTGAGGTCGTGCTCCCAATGTTTTTTACCCGTTCTGGCATCCAGGCAGTGCAGATAGCCATCCAACTCAGCCGCATAGAGCAGGCCATCTGAGACGGCAACGGTACTGAGAGATCGGCCAAAAGCCACCTCGCGCCCGTCTTCCGGCTTAGGATTCAAGGCACCGCCCAAATGCCAAACCAAACCCGACGCGGCGTTGGGGCCTGAAGGCTGGAGTTTTCCATCCGGTGGAGTGAGATCACGAACACCATCGGGACCTGCAATTCCTGGCCTGGAAGGATCGATACACCACAAATGACCAACGCCGGGACCATCGTCGGGATTGTTTCCAACACTTGCATAGATCAGGCCGTCATGGAAAACAGGTGTTCCCATGATGTAGCTCTTGTCCCCCCGTCCACCGGGTTTGAATGTTGCCCCTTTGGGATTGCAATCAAATTTCCAGAGTTTTTTCCCGGTATCCGGGTCGAAGCCATACAACCAGCCATCACCACCCGGAAAAACAACAGTGTTTTTGCCGCCCATTTCATAGGCTACGGGGTTCGACCACTGGCCCTCCATGATGGCCTCGCCCGGACTTGAATCCTGCCACGCCACTTTGCCGGAGTTACGGTCCACGGCCACGAAACTCGGAGCACCAGGCTCTGGAACCTTGTGGGTTTCAGGGTCCACACCATGCCCTGTCACGACAAATACCTTGTCGCCCAAAACCAGCGGGGAACCGATCGCGAGAAAGCAGGGGAAAACCTTCAGATCGGAAACCATGTCCAGTTTCCAAACTTCCTTGGCCTTTCCGTTTTTTAGATCGCCAGCAACATCCAAACAGACCAGTTCAGCCCGGTTCGAAACATAGTAAAGCCGGTCACCAACCACCGCCGGGGTGCTGGCAACCCCTTGTTTAGGCCAATCATTCTTGTCTGGAACCGGCAACTTCTCATGAAGGTTTTGCCAAAGGAACGCACCATCAGCGGCATTCAGACAGTAGAGCGCCCCTTTGTCTCCCGTTTTAGAGGGGTCGCGGGGCCGGTCATTGTTGGTTCCGATGAAAACCTTGCCACCGGAAACCACCACACCACCATAGGTGGTGGATCCCAACTCCGCCCTCCACAGGACGTTTTTGGCAGCATTCTTCTTGATGCTCCAATCGGCCGGGAGGCCCTTAACGTCTGGAGCAACCATGTTCCGGTGGATTGATCCTCCCAACATGGGCCATCCATCCGCCGGCTTCGATTGCGCGGTCGCGAAAGATGCACCCAAAAATCCAGCAAAAATGGCTGGAACAAACCTCAGAGCCAAGTCGCGGAGCGAAAGGCAAGTCATCATTTGGCTCCGAAGCAGTACAGTCTGCATGGGTTTTCAGTGATCATGAATATCCTGCCGCCGCTGGCTACCGGAGTGGCCCGGATTTTTGCCTTCAGGTCGACAACTCCCAAAAGCTTCTTTTCCCTGCCATGGGCAAACATGTGAAGTTTGCCCGCCTCGTTGCCAATGAGGATTTTCCCGTCCACCCAGTAGGTGCTCGACCACGTGTCGGCCCCCATGTCGTGGTCCCAATATTTCTTGCCTGTGCGGGCATCGATGCAGTGGACCCAACCATCGTACTCCGAGGTGTACAGCAACCCGTCATGGACCGCCACGGTGCTCATGGTCCGACCGAAATAATAATTCCGCTCGTAGTCATCTTCCTTTGCCAGACCCCCGTAATGCCAAACCAAACCGGAACCCGCGTTTTCAGGGGTCTTCGGGTCAAAGTTGTCATTTTTGGGTGAGAGATCTTTTTCAGGGTTTGACGGGGTCTTGGTGATGTCAATGCACCAAAGATGCCCGACCCCCTTGTCATGTTCCGGGTCCTGGCCGACACCGATGTAGAGTTTGTTTTCCCACACGACCGGGGTGCTGACAAAATCGTTACGGGTACCCTTCCCGCCCAGCTTGTACTCAGACTTTTTCGGGTTGCAATCAAATTTCCACAGGAGCTCGCCGGTGTTCGGGGTGAAGGCATAAATCCACCCGTCACCGCCCGGGAAAATGATCATTGCCTTGCCATTAGGCTCGGCGTAGACGGGATTCGACCACTGCCCGTGCATCAACAACTTGCCTTCGTCGACAAGCTTTTTGATGTCCACATCATTGCCACCCTTTTTGCGGGCCTCGACCAGGCTGGCGCTGGGAAGGTTGCTCGACCAAAGCACCTTGCCGGTGTTTTTGTCCATGGCAAGGAAACTGGGTGCTCCGGGTTGAGGGATGTTGATGTGCCCTTCATCCACGCCATTGCTGGTGATAACAAAAAGTGTGTCACCGACTATCAACGGCGAACAAGTGGCCAAGTTGTGCGGAAAAACATTCAACTGGCCGATCATATCGACACGCCACAGGAAATCGGCATCCTTGGCACCGGTCAGTTTTTCATCCTGAACCCCGTCATTTTTTCCATCCGCCATTCCGGCCACATCGGCACAGATCACCTCGCATCGGTTGGAGATGTACCAAATGCGATTTCCTTCCACCACCGGCGAGGAGCAAATCCCTTCGCGGGGCCAGTCATTCACCCGACCTGCCGGCAATTTATCGTGAACAGCCTGCCAAACCAGTTCGCCACTAGCTTGATCGAGGCATAGGAGGATACCTTTGTCGCCCGAGACTTTGGGGTCCCTCGGAAAATCATTGTTTGTACCGATGTAAATCCTGCCACCGGCGACCACTGGGCCGCCGTAAGCCTTGCTTCCCAGGGGAACACTCCATATCAGGTTTTTTTCCTTGCCCTGCTCAACGCTCCATGAGGCAGGCAAACCGGTTTCCTGAAGATTCACAAGGTTACGCTGAACTGTTCCGCCGAAGAGTGGCCAGTCGCGATTACCCTTGGCCACGGAATCTTCCCGCGCCTTCGATGTCTGGTAAAGGGCCAGTAAAGACCCGCCCAGAATCGCCAAAGTTCCACCAAATGCGGCCAGGCGACGGGCCGTGTCCTTGCGTTCAGCCATTTTCAATCTCCCTCCAACCACCCTTTTGCGAGACCGATACCCCAATGACACTTGGCAAAACGATTCAGCGACCTTTCGCCGTTTGAATGTTCAGGTTCTCAAACAAAACCTCGCACCCAACCTTGCCGTCCAAGATGCCTGTCGCGTTGGCATAAATCGCCGCTGCACCCTGGGTGTTGGGAACCGGATCCTTGAAATCCACCGTCCACGCCTCGGGCTCCTTTTCGTCCCGCGGCCAAACCTTACCGCGAATGACCAGGGCGTTCCCATCCGATTGGGTGGTCAGCTTCATGCGGTACCAAATCCCTTCCTTCCAGGGGAAAGCGATGCTCTTGTCTACCCGCGGAAGCGCGTCCCAGCTCACCAGCCGCAGTTGCTGGGTGTTTCCAGCAAGCATCAAGGTGTAACGGTTGGCAACCAAACCCATGTCTGGCAGGTCGCTACGGACCCGGGTTCCCAAGACATCCGCCTCGATGGTGTAGTCACTGGCATCCGGAAGTGTGATATAGGCGTTAGCACGAGAAACGAGCGGGCTTGGGTTAACGGCCAGTTTTTTCAAAACCCTTCGTCCTTCGTACGGCGCCATGGCGAATTTGCCGGCGCAATTGATCCAGCCACCCGGTGTGCGGCCTTCAGGGATATTGGCAAAATTCGGCTTGTAGGGAAGGTTCGGCACCACCCGAATCCGGGTCTCACAGCTCATATTTCCGAGCTTTGCGACAACCCTGCCGAATTGGGCTGGTGGAGCCGGGGCCACTTTTAGCAGGCGGGTATCCCCCATGCCTTCCAATTCCCCGACCAAGGGTGGGGGTGGAGTTGCACCGGGTGTAGGTGCCACACCCTCAGGCGGTCGTTGGCCAGTCAAGGACCATTCACCTTCGCCCATTGTCCGGACAAAACGGCCACCGGCATCGTAGCCGCGCAATTCCAGTTTCATGGGAGTGCCGGGCTTGACTGCTGCATCTGCGGGGAAAAGGGCCAGTTGGGCCACTTCGCCAGCCATAGGCTCCTTCAAGGAAGGAACCTCGGTGGGAGTCATTGCAGGCTCTTTGGAACCTATGCAGAAAAGGTCAGAACCGGTCATGAAGTAAACCCGGCCATTGGCGACTGCGGGACTACCGTTGATCTCAATTTCTTCCGCTCCACTTTTGCTTCTGAAAAATTGCGTGTGAAGTTTCTCAATCCCTGAATCTGAAGGCTTCAGGATGTGGAATTTGCTGTTCACCTCGGCCAGATAAATCTTGCCATCCGCCAAAACCGGGCTACCCTTGGTGTTTTTTCCGTAAAGATATTCCCATTTGGTGGAACCGGTTTTCGCGTCGAGGCAATAAAGCTGGCCCGTGTCCCCACAGAGGTACAGGTTGTCACCGTCCAGTACAGGGCTGGCAAATTTCACCTTGATGCCGTCAACCTTCCAAACCACGGCAGGCTTACCATCGGCTATTTTGCCGCCATCGAGGCAAACCACCCTTCCCTGAGTGTTGACTCCATCGTTCTCCTCGCCCTGGCCAATGAAAACCAAATCCCCTTTCAAAACCGGGGAGCAGTTGATCGACCCCGGACCGAGTGGGTAGCTCCAGAGTTTTTTCCCCGTTCGAACCTGAAATGCGTGGACACCACCATCACCACCCCCAGAAACCAAAGTCCTCTGGCCATTGATCACACCGACAACCGGGGTGGAATAGTAGGTGTCCTTGGGCTGATTTCCGGTGCTGGACCACCAAACAATTTCTCCTGTCTTCTTTTTCATGGCCAAAAAACGGTTCCGGCCAATTGCCTGATCACCCCATGAGGCGTTGAGAAAACCAATGATCACCAAGTCTTCATCGATGATTGGGCTGGTGACGCGCCCTCCATAGCCGCTGACACGGCCGAATTCCTCAGTCAGGCTTTTTTGCCATACAACCTTGAGCTCTTTGTCAAAGCAGAACAATAATCCCTGGGTACCGTGCGCGTAAACATTTCCAGTCTCTGGGTCACCAACCATGTTGGTCCACCCCAGGCGAACCGAAACGATATCGGTGTGGAACACATTGAAACGGTGTTCAGCCAGCAATTTTCCGTTATTCGCATCGAAGCAAAGGACCCGCTCCTGTTCCGAAACTCCCTCCCCGTCCCGCCCGATCATGTACAGCCTTCCCTGCTGAACGATCGGGGTGGTTCGGCCCCCATAGGGCGCTCTCCAAACAAGGTTGTTGTCAGCCTTGGAAGGATCAGGGGACCATTTGGAGGGCAGGTTCTTCTCAGGGCTTACACCCGTGCCCAAAGGCCCGCGCCAATTCGACCAATCCCCCGCAGCAGCGGTGAGAGATAAGAGGAGGACAAGCACTCCAGCCAACAGGCCATGAATCCCGCGCACGATCTCATCCTCCTCATGATCTTTGGGGCCAGAATCGGCCACTTGTGGGGAAGGGATAATGTACCCCAAGGCCCATGCAGGGAACAGTCCCCAAAGCATTTGCAACACCCTGATTTCAGGGAATTCAGTGTTGGCGTGATTTTTGATCAGCCCCGTCCTTAAACTCCGCCAACAAAGAGATAATAGCCAAAACAAAAACAACAAGACAACCAATATATATCACTATATATCATGGTCCACCGGCTTGAATAACGAGAATTGATGGCAAATCGTCATTAATGGGATTTGCCAGTCTTGCCGGATTACCTTTCATTCACGCTAAAAGCGACAGCCACAACATCCGTGGAATTTTCCCCACCCAATCTTTTTTTTTTTCAAAAACTTTCTGTGGCCGGCCTTCACCCGGAAAAAAATACCGGATTGGATGAGGCTGTTCCATCGATCGGCTGATCCACTCCAAGGCGAGTCGGTTTGATCCGAATCGAAACCCACCGTCAGGAGGCACCCATGCGTCGGGTATTGTTTGGCATGCTGATGACAGCAATCGCGGCCGTTTTAACCGGGTGCCAAAGCACCGGAAGTTCCTCGGCTAATGGCGCCTGTGGCAACACTGGTTTTTGCGCCAAATTAAAAGGTATGTTCGGGCACGGGCAGACCACGCCACCGCCCATGGCTGCGGCTCCGGTTTACCCAGCTCCGGCCCCCTGCACCACACCCGTTGCTGCGCCTGTAGCCACTTACGGCGCTCCTGCCTACGCGACAGCGCCGGTAGCCGCCTACACGGCTGCCCCGACTTATTCGGCCCCGGCTCCGGTTGCCATATCCGGGGGCGCTTGTCCTCCCGGTTGTGTCCCGGCCTCGGCTCCCGCTTGCCCCCCTGGTTGCATGCCTGCACCGCAAGGCTGATGCAATTCCCCAGGGTTAACAACCGGATTTGACTAAAAGTTGGGCTGTTCGGGATGGTTACCCCCATCCCGAACAGCCCAATATTATTTTCCGTCATTTTTCTTGAACCTTCTTAGCCATGGTGCAGTTTTGGAGGGTTGTTCCAAAACGGAGATTGCCACCATGACCATGAAAAATTTCATCACCGCCCTGGCGGTCTTGGCATGCACCATGGGATTGGCTGGTTGCTGCTGTCACCAGAAATACTACTGCGGAAGCACGGTCAGCCCAGCATTCTGCAAACCCAGACATTTTCATTCCTGCGGTATGGGCGTTTCGACGGCTTACCCCACATCCGGCCTGTGCGACTGCGGTTGTCCCTGAAGCTTTTCACAGGGGCAATGGTTGAGTTCCATTGGAAAGGGGCCTGAAAACCTTGACTTGATCCACCAACCATTTCGCACCCAGCTTGCGCATTAAAGCCTCAATTTCGACAACCTCCATCTCACCCGAAGCGCCTTCCAATCGCATGGTGAACCGTGTGGGTCTGGCCCCATCAGGGGATGGAGTGCCAACTTCTATCTGCCGGATGACGACACGCCTGAAACCATAGGCGTTTTCAAGGCTCATGAGCTTGGCCGTGACCGCCTTCCGGTCCATTCCACCAAAGGTTCGAAATTCCCGGGTGAAGCCCTCGGTGACAATAGACCACTGGCGCTGATTAGCCGCCTGTGCCATTCCGTTCAAATTTTTTCGAATTTTTTCAGGCTCTGTGACAATCAACCAACCACAGAAAAGCACCCCGAAAAAAAGCAGCCCTAGAACCAAAAAAAGGGAAAGGGTTAATCGCCCGGGTTTTGCTCGCCACTGCAAGCCGGCAAGGGCCAACAAAAAAAACAAGGCGGCCAGAAGTTTCCAGGATGGTTCTCCCAGCCACTCCATGAACCGCCTCCCGTGCGAGGGTGTTTATTCAGGGTTACCGGGCGCTTCGGTAGTCACCCCATACTTTTCCGGCATAAACGGCCGCGTCACCCAACTGTTCCTCGATACGAAGGAGTTGGTTGTATTTACAGATGCGATCGGTTCGGCTCGCAGACCCAGTTTTGATTTGTCCAGCATTGGTCGCCACAGCGATATCAGCGATCGTGGTATCTTCCGTTTCACCAGACCGGTGACTGATAATGCTTGTAAAGCCGTGGAGCCTGGCCAGCTCGATGGCCTCCAAGGTCTCCGTCAAGGTGCCAATTTGGTTGACCTTGATCAGGATACTGTTGCCAGCCTTCCTGGCGAATCCATCCCGCAGTCGCCTGGTGTTGGTCACAAACAGGTCATCTCCCACCAATTGAACCTTGCTTCCCAAGGCTTTCGTTAGTTGAGCCCAGCCTTCCCAGTCATCTTCGGAAAGCCCGTCCTCAATCGACCTGATTGGCCATTTGTCGCACAGTTTTGACCAAAGTTCGATCATTGCCGAACTGTCCACCACCTTCTCAGGATCGCTCTTGAAAAAGCAGTATCCTTTTTTCCCCTTCTTATGTGCCTCCTCGTACAACTCGGTGGATGCCGCATCGAGGGCAAACGCCACTTCCTCCCCGAGCTTGTAACCGGCTTTTTCAATTGCCTTGGCAATTGTCTCCAACGCTGCATCCGCACTGGGAAGGTTGGGAGCGAATCCACCCTCGTCACCCACACTGGTGCTGAGGTGCTTGTCATGGAGAACATTTTTAAGGTGGTGGAAAACCTCGGCGCCCATCCGCAGGGCGTCACGGAAAGAACCAGCCCCCACGGGCATGATCATGAATTCCTGGAAATCAATGGTGTTGTCCGCATGCTTTCCGCCGTTGATGATATTCATCATTGGAACCGGCAGAACACGGGCATTTACACCACCTAAATAACGGTACAAAGGCAGGCCAACGCTATCCGCGCCTGCATGCGCGACCGCCAAAGACACCCCCAGCAGGGCATTTGCACCCAGCTTGGCTTTGTTGGGTGTGCCGTCGAGCTCCAAAAGACGCTGATCCAAGGCTACCTGGTCCAAGGCGTCCATGCCCTCGATTTCGGCAGCAATATTCTCGTTGATATTTTCAACGGCTTTTAAAACCCCCTTGCCCAGATACCTTTTCTTGTCTCCATCACGCAGTTCAATTGCCTCGTGTGCACCCGTGCTTGCCCCACTTGGAACGGCAGCCTGTCCAACAGAACCATCCTCCAGCGTGACAACCACCTCCACTGTGGGGTTTCCACGGCTGTCCAGAATTTCCCGCGCGTGCACTACTTCGATCTGGCTCATTTTTGGCTTAAACCTTCCTTATGAATCTTGACCGGGGATCTCAGAACACCACAGCTTGGCACGTGGGCTTGGAACCAGCCGAGCCCCGCCATCAAACGGTTTAGCTTGTATGGTTTGACTATGATTCTGTCCCACTCCATTCAAGGACCAGCCACTTCCCGTCCCCTCAACTTGGGGGGTATGATGTTATCAATCAGGGTGAGGAGCATCCGACCCATGGAATTGATCCAAAGTTATCTTCGTTTTTCAGGTTGTTTCCTTACCTTTGGGCTATCGGTTGCCTTCTGTGGACTTACTTTGGGACAGGAAGCCGCCGAAAAACCGCAACAAATCAAGGATGCAGAAAAGAAGGAAGCTGGAAGCGCCAAACCCAAGGATTTGCCCAAACCAACCGCCCCGGCCTACATTCGACAATCTGTTGTGACCGGAAAAGTGACTGATGTGAACGATGAAAAGCACTGCATTGTGCTCGAAGTACCCTTGAGCCCAAAAAACAAAGTCCAAGCCACCTTTATTGTCACCGAAGACGCAAAAATCCGGACCCGGGTGATTCCCACCCTCTTTGATGACCGTGGAAATCTGAAAAAGCCAACCTCGAAAGAATTGATGGAACTCAAAGGGAAAGACAAAAACCTTCCGGGGTATGAATCTGAATTTGCCAATCTGAAAAGGGGCCAAGTCCTGTTGGTGCACCAAGTCACTACCAAGGACAAGCTCCTAGCTGACAGGCAAAAGCCCAGGCCCAGACCTGGTGAAAAACCAAAAAATGAGGAATACCTAGCTGGCTATATAGAGATTATTTCAGAGAACTAAGCATAACGACCGCACTGCATCCAACTAAAATCACATACGGAAATTTATTCTTGAATCACAGAAACTTTTACAAATAACCCAAACACCGCAGACAACCTTTAATTCCTGTTCCGAATGACCGTATGCGGTTTCCGGGCCCAATCCCAAGTTTTCATTCATTCCGCTAATTGGCTTCCCTTTTGCAGGGAAGAATTAGCTGTTTGGGCTTGCCAAGGATGGCTTAGGCCTCAATCGGCCTATTACCGGAGTTGGGTTCAATGCCCTCAAGATTTTGGCGTGGAGCCTTATTTTTTTGTGTATTTTTCCTGTGCACCGGAGCTCAATTTCGTACCACCAATTTCCTGGTGGAATCACCCGACCCTGTCATTTCTCAGCAAATCGGCCAATACGCGGAATACTGGCGGAAGGTTAAAGCCCAGGAATGGATTGGGCAAGAAATGCCCCCTTGGCCTGAACCTTGTCCTATCCACGTCAAAATAACCCTGGGCGGTTCAGGTGGAGCCACCAGCTTCATTTTTGAACAGGGTCGGGTCTTGGGTATAGACATGCAAATTGAGGGCACATTGGACCGGATTTTGGCCAGTGTTTTACCTCATGAAATAACCCACACCGTGTTTGCCCACCAATTCAGGAGACCACTACCACGCTGGGCTGATGAGGGGGGCTGCGTACTCAGCGAAGACGATCTAGAACGACAGCGCCACGACCAAATGGTCCGCGAAATCCTGAACACACCCAACCGCAAAATGCCTTTGAGGAGACTCTTCGGCCTGACCGAATACCCGGATGATGTGATGGTTCTTTATGCCCAAGGGTTTTCAGTCAGTGAATTCCTTGTGAACAAGGCCAATCGCCAGGTGTTTTTGGGATTTCTTGGAACCGCCATGCAATCGGGCTGGGACCATGCGTTGAGAGTGCACTATGGCTTTCCGTCCGTTGAAACTTTGGAGGATGCTTGGTTGCTGTCTTTGCGACAAACCAAGAAACCAAGCCCTGTTTATGCTGCCAATTCCGAAACAGGAACCAATGCACTGACAGCCAAAGCCCTTGCCCCCCAGGCAAGGACAAACTCTGCCGTGAATTCCTTGGCAATGAACCCCAGCTCAAGCCCGGTTGCCAACGGATCCCCGGTATCCTTTCCAAGACCGGTTTCTGAAGGGATTGAAAACAACTCGGATCAAAAGCAACCTGCCAGCGGGATTCGACTTGGGCCTCCGCGTTTTTCAAACGGGAAGCAAGCCAATCCTGTTTCGTTAATTCAGCGCTGATCAATCCGGGACCGAATTTAAAAACAGGTTTGAGCCAACAAACAATCGCCCCATAAACAGGACGAGCCCCGCTTCCAAAAAA
>CAWUOE010000013.1:0-21277 GCA_963923355.1 uncultured Gemmataceae bacterium
GAAATTCCTCCTGACTAAATGGCCTGCCCCTAAGCAAATGCCCTTCGTACCGGTTGTGCCGTACCTGGCAAAATCGGTGTCGGCCTTTGGCCCACGTCGGTCACCAAACTATGTGGGTCGATTCCCATGGTTTGGTAAACAGTGGCCAGGATGTCCTGGAAATGGATAGGATCATCGCACACTTCCGCTCCCTGTGCGTCCGTCCGGCCAATCACTTGTCCGGTTTTGATTCCACCCCCAGCCAAAAAGGCTGTATTCACCCGGGACCAATGGTCTCTTCCGGCATCCTTGTTGATCTTGGGAGTTCTCCCAAACTCTCCCCAAACCAAGACCAAGGTGTCATCTGCCATACCACGCTCATGCAGATCATCCACCAGGGCCGTGATTCCCCTGTCAAACACCGGAAGGTTACCTTTCAGGTGACCAAAATTGTTTCCATGGGTGTCCCAAAACCCGTAGCCAACTGTGACAATCCGGGCGCCAGCCTCCACCAACCTCCGGGCGACCAATAGTTGGTCATTCCAAAGGGGGGCACCATCGCCCTGATGCTTTTCAGAACCGCGACCATACCTTTCCCGAACCTTTTCTGACTCCCGGCTGATATCCAAGGCATCCAAGATTTTCCGATTGAGCAAAACGTCGAAAGCTCGACGATAATTTTGATCCACCCCCCCGGCTTCCATCACACCACGGAGGGAATCCATACTTTCCAAAAGACCTCGCTTATCAACTAGCGCGTCCTTTTGGTTCGGCTCCAATTTGAGGGTAGTGACATCGCCACCCTGCAAACGAACCCCTTGGGCGGACCTGCCCAAAAAACCTGGCCCGGGGCTGTTATAAGGCCTGTGTTGCATTGTTGGAAACAAATCAACAAAAGGCGGAAAAGTTGGGATGATAGGTCCAAGTATTTTTGCGATCACCGAACCCAGGTGTGGCTTGGCATCCCTTTGGGCCACACCCATTTGGAAACCAGTCAAGTTTTGAAAGCTGCTATGCTCGTCTGCGAATCCAACCAAGGATTTCAGCGTCAAGAATTTGTGCATTCTGGTCGAAAGCAACGGCAGCAACTCGCAAACAGGGTGCCCTGGCAAATTGCTTTGAATTGGATTGAACTCTCCACGGATTTCTTTTGGTGCGGCTGGTTTCAAATCCACCGTATCCAGATGGGATATACCGCCGGAAAGATAGACAACAATCAATGACTTTTGGCGAGTTCCTATTTTTCCAGACTTTTGATTATCCGTTTCCGCTTTCAAAAGTTGGGGAAGCGTCAGACCCGCACCCAACCCTAAACCAAGGAATCGCCTCCTAGGCAATCTGATAAATGAGTTGCAGCCCAGTAAAGACATATTTAAATCTCAAAGCCACGGGAATCGTGGGGGGAGGGATATCTATATATACAACATCCATTTGACATGATCCAATCGAAAATCCCATAAAATAATGGTTCGGTAAATTTCCCGAGCATTTCCCAGGGAGCTGGCTGTGCCAAACCAAAATCGCAGGACTATTCTTTGCGCCTCTTCCGTAGGGATGCTCTTTTCTGGCCAAACCAGTCAATATGTCCACGCCCAGCATTCTGCAAGGTCCACAAACCGACATCGCTATTGCCTCAATACAGCAACCATTCGCGGGCAGAATTTACCCTTGGACGAGCAATTTCGACTGGCCAAGCAGGCTGGATACGATGGTATCGAACCTTGGCTAGGGGATATGGATAAGTACCAATCATCCGGGAAATCCCTATCAGATTTAGGAAAATGGGCCAAGGATAACAGCCTGACAGTGGAGGGCTGCATCGGCTTTCCCGAATGGCTTTCGAATGATGCAACCAAAAGAAAAAAATCGTTGGAGCAATTGAAGCGGGATCTGGTGAAACTTCGAGAACTTGGATGCCGCCGAATCGCCGCTCCACCGGCTGGAGCCACCCAGGAAAAAGATATTCCCTTGCTGGAAGCGGCGATTCGCTTCTCCCCATTAGCCAAACTTTGCCTTCAGGCAGGTGTTACTCCTTTGGTTGAAATTTGGGGGTTTTCCTCCAGCCTGAATCGTCTGGGAGATGCCTTGTTTATTGCTTCGGAATGTGGCGAAACCGGTGTATCGGTCCTCGCTGACATTTATCACCTGCAAAAAGGTGGAAGCGGGATCAGCGGGCTGCGGCAGTTGGGCAACCAATCCATGCAGATCCTGCACGTGAATGATTACCCAGGCAAAATTGCTCCCAAGGATCTGAATGATTCAGACCGAGTTTTTCCAGGAGATGGATCAGCCCCCTGGATGAATATCCGAGAATTGGTTTCCGAAACCTCACCGGGCTGCGTTTTATCGCTGGAGTTATTCAATCGGGATGTATGGAAAATGGATCCACTGGCTGCCCTGCAAAAAGGCTTGGCAAAAATGAAAAGTACTTTTGCCAATTCTTAGTCTGCGGATTTGAAACATGAACACAGTGACTGCTCTCACGACCTTTTTCTTGGCCAATTTTTTATTTTTTCAGGATCTGACCCCAATCGCAAAAGCAGATGGCAGGACCGAAACATTTAACTCCAATTTTATGTCGATTTGGCAACCATTCATTGATGCGGAGAGAAAATCCCGAATCAGCTCCGATCAATTAGAATTTGAACGCAATGCCCTGAAAGCGTCTGTCAACGACCATTGGAAACAAGATGGCAATTTGATTTCTTTTGATGGAAACGGGCCGTCAATAGAAACTATCAAACAATATACCGACTTCGAGCTGGCTTTTGATTGGAAAATATCATTGCGTGGCGATTTTGTTGTTTTATTAAAAGGGGTCCCGGGACCAAGGTTTTGGGATTACTCCAAAGGTCCCCCGGAAACCTCCAAAAAAGGGTCCGGGGGTTTGTTTCTGAACAAAAGGTTTTCCCCAAACCCCATTCAACCAGCGGATTTAACATCTGGAAACTGGAACACTTCAAGGATCCGCATGCGGGGAGACAGGGTAACCGTTTGGCTTAACGACAAGAAAGTGGTGGACGGGGTTCCCTTGGAAAATTCTTGGGACAGGCGAAAACCAATCCCAATCAATGGCCCAATCGGGTTGCAGGCTAGGGGCATGCCTTTCCAGGTTCGAAACATGACTATCCAATCATTGGAACCCTAGACAAATCAAGGACTTAGAATGGGCTTCAGTCTGACTTGACAGGTCACTAGTGCATCGCTTATCGGCCCTACCAGTTGCGGGTGAAGGCACCCATATGGAAGGAGACCGGCCCGTGGCCCATTTCGTCAACCAGCCATTCTTTCCTACCCGACGGAACATCCTTTTGGCTGGAGGTTGGGTCGCCTTTCAATCGCTGACGCTCCCGGGTTGCATTAAATCCCTCGAATCCTTGGCCCTTAAGGGTGATGAACCAGACCGGGAAAGGTATACCGTCAAAGTTCTTGGGGAAGTATGCACGGTTGGCAACGCCGAACCAGTCCCATTGGGAGGCGTCGGAATCGTGACTGGGTTGGACGGTACGGGTGGGGAACCAGCCAATGATGGCAATCGTGCCGTATTGGAAGACGATCTAAAAAAGATGGGTGTGAAAAACATCAAGGAATTACTTTCATCACCGGACAATGCATTGGTTCTTGTTTCCGCCAGTATTCCACCAGGGGCGAGAAAAGACGATCCCCTGGATGTTCAAGTTACCCTGCCACCGCGAACCAAGGCCACCAGCCTTAAGGGTGGTGTGCTTCATACATGCACCTTGTACAACTATGATTTCGCGCAAAATTTGAAGCCAGACTACCAGGGGAGTCGTGGTGCCCTGAGAGGCCACCCAATCGCCCGGGCCGGAGGCCCTTTATTGGTCGGTTTTGGGGATGACAAAACCGGTGATGTGAGTTTCCGCCAGGGTAGTCTCTGGGGTGGCGGAAAAACAATGATCGACATGCCCCTGACCTTGGTGCTGAACCCGGATCAGCAATTGGCCAAAGTTTCAAAACAAGTGGCGGACAGGGTGAACGAGGGTTTTCCCGGAACTTCTCCAGGAAACCCAGGAAATGCGCCCGCCATTGCAAAAAACAATCAAATCGTTTCCCTAAAGGTTCCTCCTTGCTACAGGCACAACTTGCCCCGCTACCTGCGTGTGGTCCGGCTGATACCACTGACAGGTTCGCCCGCTGAGCTGACTTCCTACCGCCAAAAGCTGGAGGAAGACCTTCAGGACCCCAGATATACCCTGGTTGCGGCCTTGCGGCTGGAATCGCTGGGCAAGGAAAGTATCCCAGGGCTGAAGCGAGGCCTGGAAAACGAAAACGAGTTGGTCAGGTTTTGCTCGGCTGAAGCACTTGCTTATCTGGGTAGCCCCAGTTGCGCTGAAGAATTGGCACGCTGCATCGAAAAGCAGCCCATTTTGCGCGCCTATTGTTTCACAGCCATGGCTTCGATGGATGAGGCGATTTGCCAAATCAAGCTGCGGGAAATCCTTGCCAGCGACATGGATGACGAAACGCGCTACGGAGCTTTTCGAGCTTTACGGGCCATCGACAAGGATGCCGAAGCTGTTGCCGGGGAGCTGATGAACGACTCGTTCTGGCTGCACCGAGTTGCCCCCCAGGCTTCCCCCATGGTTCACGTTTCCACCAGCCGTCGCGCTGAAATCGTTTTGTTTGGCAAAGATCCAGCCTTGCGAGCCCCGTTTTCCATTCAAGCCGGAGACTTCATCCTTACTGCTGGTGAGGAGGATGAACGCTGCAGCATCGCCCGGATCGTTCCCGGTCAGGGAGAGCCTCAGCGACGGAATTCCACCCTGGCTGTTAACGACATCCTGCGTTCAATGGCTTCCATGGGGGCCGGGTATCCGGAAGCTCTTGAATTCATCCAGCAGGCTGACCACTGCAAAGCGGTAACGTGTTCCGTGCGCCGTGATGCCCTGCCCCGTACCTTGACAGTTCAGGAGTTGGCAAAAATCGCCCGCCAAGGCAAATCCATGGAACTGAGCGATGATGACCTGATTCGGACGGGTTCAGAGCCAGGGGCCCTTCCCGGCCTTTTTGACAGCGGTAAGGCCCAAGCCAAGGCTCGTTAAACAGCGATTGTGCCATAAAAGGGTTCGCCCCCCTTTTTCCCCAAACATTGATCACCGAGGGCGGGTGGTCATCGGACAACCAGGGTCATGCTCACCCGTCTCGAGTTGTCCGGCTTCAAGTCTTTTGCCGATAAAACACGGCTGGAATTTCCGCCCGGCGTCAGCGCAATCGTCGGGCCCAACGGTTCCGGCAAAAGCAATGTTGTCGATGCCATCCGTTGGGTTTTGGGCGAACAAAGTGCCAAAAGCCTGCGCGGCGAGGGAATGACTGACGTCATTTTCAATGGCTCCGCATCCCGCAAGCCAATGTCCCAAGCCGAAGTCACCTTGGTTTTGGACAACCAGGCGGGTGCTTTTCCCCTTCCGGTCCCGGAAGTCAGAATTGCCCGCAAAGTGAACAGGCAGGGCGAATCCGATTACCTGATCAATGGGAAAAGCTGCCGGCTGAAGGATATCCGGGACCTGTTCCTAGGCAGCGGTGCAGGGTCTGATTCCTTTTGTGTGATCCAACAAGGACAAGTTCACGCCCTGCTGCAGGCCTCCCCCAGAGACCGCCGCTCACTGTTTGAAGAGGCAGCAGGAATCAGCCGTTTCAAACTTCGCAGGCAGGATGCCTACAAAAGGCTGGAAAAGATCGACCAAAATATCGGGCGATGCGCCGATGTGCTTTCGGAGGTGGAACGCCAATACCAATCGGCCAAACTCCAGTCTTCCAAAGCCGAACAATACTTGGAATTGCGCAAACAGATCCGCGAGATACGGCTTAGATTGAGCTGGCAGGAATGGAGTGAAATCCAGGAACGCCTTCCCCAAATCGAAGAGGCCCTCGGCCACGCGGGGAATCTGGATGGTCCCTCCATCCAAGAAAGCGGCCCCAACACCGGTGAACTGCTTTCTCTGGAAATTGAGGCTACCGGACTTGCAACCAAAGCAGAGGAAGCCCGGTC
This sequence comes from uncultured Gemmataceae bacterium, assembly GCA_963923355.1. GTDB lineage: Bacteria > Planctomycetota > Planctomycetia > Gemmatales > Gemmataceae > UBA6894. The sequence continues at coordinate 5,990 of CAWUOE010000013.1, forward strand.
CCAATTGGAAAATTGCCAAAAATTACTTGAAAGCGCCTTCCAATCCAGGGCTGCACTTGCAAAAGACCTTGGAGCCGCCCGGCAACGGCATGGCCGCATGCTGCTTCGTTTCCGCGATGGGAAAAACTGGATCGCGCAGGCAGACCGCGACATTACCAAAAGCGAAACGGAATGGAACGCCCTCCAACCCCACCTGACACAATCGGAGGAAACTGACAGCCTCATCCGGCAAACCCTGTCTGACCTTCGCGGTCAAGCGGACACTAATCGTAGCAGGCAATTGGAAGCCCTGCGCCGCCAGAACCTGGTCAACGGAAATGTGTCAACCCTTGCGGCATCCTTGGAACAGGTCAACCGGGCCTTGGACAGGTCCAAGGAAACCAAGGAGCAGCAATTTGCTGAGCTGGAAAAGCTTCGCCAACTCGTTTCCAGCCTTGAAACCGATGAGGCGGAGGCGCTGGTAGGTGCCAATATTTCACTGACAGAGTTGGAGAACCTTCGCCAGGAACGTGAAAAAAAATCCCGGCAACTGGCAACTGTGCGCAATCAACATCAACAACTTCTGGTGGAGCGGGGGGAAATCCGCAGTCGTCTGGAAGTCCTGGAACAACTGGAATTATCCCAGGAAGGCTTGGCTCCCGGGGTTCGCTCCATCCTGAATTTAAAAAAGGAAAGCAGCAACCGACAGTGGAATGGCATCATCGGGCTCGTCGCGGATTCCTTGCGGGTGCGACGGGAATATGCCCAACTCGTCGAGATTGCATTGGGAGATCATGCCCAAAGATTTCTGGCCGAAAACCGAAAGGAAATCCTCACTGCACTCGCCAAGGAGAAACAATCAACCATTGGCAGAGTGGGCTTTTTATTTCCAGAAAAAAACCTGGCTCAAGAAGATGAATCAGGCCTGGCATTACCCAACCATCCGGGTTTGGTAGCCAAGGCATCCCATCTGGCCGTATGCGAACACAAGAAATTTATAGGCTTGCCTGACAGATTGCTCGGTAAAACCCTGATTGTCCGTGATCTGGATACAGCCTTTCAACTGTCTGCAAAATTGACCGATTACCGCTTTGTCACCCTTGCAGGTGAAATGGTCGACGAATTCGGATCTGTCATCCTGGGAAAGCCCGCCACCGAAAGTGGCGTTCTTTCCAGAAAGAACGAACTGAAGGATCTGAGGGAACGCCTCGGCAATCTGGAAAAGGAAATTCAGGATACGGACAACCGCCTTTCCTTGGAAAAAAGGCATCTGGAAAACATCGAAGCCAGGCTGGAAGCCCTGGACCTAAAAACCCGCGAATTGACCCAAACCGCCGCCGATTTAACTGCCCGCCTGGACAGGGAACGCATCGGCTTTGACACCGCACTACAGGAGCAATTAGCTGGAGAGCAGGAGGAGAGGCGCCTTCTTTCAGAAAGTGAAAGACTCACCAGAGAATTGTCCGACCAGAAAAAATTGCTGGAAGCTGCAGAAAAAGCAACTTCTGGATTCCAATCCGTCTTGGACCAAATCAACCTTCAGATTGCGGAAATTGGGAAACAAGAGACCCAAGCCAGAGTGGAAGCTGATAAATTGCGCTCCCAAGCAACCCAATTGGACCTGAAAATCCAAGTCCTTAAACGCCAGAAGTCGGAACGGGTCCAGCAAATCGAATCACTGGGAGAAGATATCGTTCGCGAGGGACGAGACCTTCTGGAACGTATGGATCAATTGGCCCATACCGACCACTCACTCCTCGCCACAGCCATGGAAGCGGCTCAGGCCCAAACGGAAAGGGACCAAACACGCGAGGAAAGAAGATTTGCTGAATCTGTTCTCAGCAAGAAAAGGCAAGAACTTGAAGTTTTGGCCCGGGAAACAAGCCAGCAGCTCAGTGAAATCAATCAGCGGCGCACCCATTTTTCCGCGTTGGAGAAAGAGCGCCAAAAGCTTGTACTACGCTTGGAGCAAATCCAGGAAAGGCTCCGGGAGGAGGATATATCGGAAATTTCTCAAATTACCCCGGATCCCTCCTGGCAAAGCCTGATTCTGGACCGCCCAAAGGACCATGAAGCCTTGAGAGAACTGCAAACCAAGGTTCAGCGCCTTGGACTGATCAACCACGAGGCAGCCCGGGAATTGGAATTGATTGAAGAACGTCGCCAAGGCCTCGCCGACCAAATCGAGGATTTACAGGCGGCCCGAAAAAACCTGCTCGAATCCCTTGCCAAACTGAATGAGACCGCAACGGCCCGATTCCTCGAATGTTTCACATCGATTCAGGATCATTTCCGGGAACTGTTTCGAAAAATATTCGGGGGAGGTACTGCCGAATTATCATTGGAAGATCCTGGTGCTCCCCTGGACACCGGTATCGAGGTGCTGGCCCGGCCCCCCGGCAAGGACGCAGCCAGGCTTTCCTTGATGTCCGGTGGGGAGAGGACCATGACGGCGGTCGCTCTCCTTTTGGCCGTTTTCAAAAGCAGGCCCGGACCTTTCTGCCTGATGGATGAGGTGGATGCCGCTCTGGACGAGGCGAATGTGGACAGGTTTGCCGGCGTACTGAAAGAATTCAGTGAAAAAACACAATTTATTCTCATTTCACACCACAAGCGGACCATGGCCTCCGCTTCGGTGCTCCATGGCATCACCATGAAGGAACCAGGTGTATCGATTCGGTACTCGGTAAATATCGAAGACTACATGAATCAGGTGGATCACAAAGGCAACGACAATCAATTAGCTGCCTAGGCTCATGCAGGCTGTTGGTATTCAACCCTTTTTGGAAAAAAAACATCAAAGGCGAATAGGCCTTTTTCCAAAGCGTGAACGCTGTGCATTACGCCACCCGGAATTCGGTAGACATCACCAGGGCCGAGGATTTTGGAATCCTCGCCCACCTCAAACCTGGCCGTACCTTCCACAACAATTCCCACCTGCTCATGCGGATGGGAATGCTTTTCGACCACCGAGAAAGGAATCATGTGGACCCGACTGAGAGTCAAATGCTCCCCGGCATCCACCCTTGCCTCCACACCGGGAAACAAGGCCCGCCTGACTTCACCCTCAGCGGATGGGAAAAATTGCCTCTGCACGTCAGTCTGGTCTTTCATGGAATCAACGTAGGGTTGAACCCAGCATGAAATGAACCTCAGCGGTTTGCTTGACAATCAGGCTCATGCTGAGGGGTTCAAAAACAATGCTCCCCTGCCCGTTAGGCGCCCAAGAATTGGGATCAACTTGAGACTTGATGGAATCAATGATACCGGTAAGTGTCTGGGCGAATTGGACCTGAGAAGCAGCAGCCATGTTCATGCGGGTGAATGGGTCCATGTAGGGATTGTTGAGTCCGGCAATATTGTTGTTGCCAAAAATGGGAAGCAAGTCTCCTATGTAATAAGATCGGGTTATCATGGTTTCCCGGGCAGTTTCCTGGGTGGTAACCATGACTTCCTCGCTCCTGATGATGTAGGCGATTCCGAGATCGGAAAAGACTTTCCGAAGCACACTGCGGGCACTCCAATTCTTGGCACGAATGCTGATCGGAGTATCCAAGCCGATTCCGGCGGTTTCGAGTGCCTGTTTGTCAATCACAAGCGGAATCCCTAGCTGTTTTTCCATTGCGTCCAGGAAGTATTTGAGCTGTTCCCCTTCCATGGTCATGCTCATGGAGGACCCGAGAGCCTTGATAATGGCCCGCTCCTTTTCACTCATCCTGGCACTGGCGGATCGACGCTTGGTTTTTTCTGCCCAATCATCCGGGAAAACCATGTCACCAACGATTGGAATCCCGGCAGCCTCAATTTCACGGAAAGCCGCAACCATGGATTGATTCATCCGTGTTTGAACTTCCCTGCCGGTTTTGATTGCCGAGCGGGTTCCGGCCATTTGGCTTGCGGCAATCACAGCCGGATTGGAACCATCTTTCTTGGACAAATCAGCCAACTTCCGATTGGATTCCGCCGTTTTGCCACTTTCGCCCAAACGATTGATCTCTTTCAATTGGCTAGACGTTTCAACCTGTTGTTTTTCCAACTCGTTTGGGGCAGATTTGGCGGGCTTTGCCTTCGCGAGGCCTATCAGTTCATCACCTGACGGAAGGGCCTGACTGGTTACCCTTTTTCGCCGCATTTGGATTTGATCGAGCAGAGCGGTTTTTCTTTTTTCAGGTAGGGCTGGTTCACCCAAGACCAGGCGTTCCGCAACATCCAAGGCTGTGCGCGCCTTTTCGGGTTCCCTTCTCAACGATTCATCATAAATTCGTAACTGATCGCGGTATTGGGATTCAACCCGGCCAATCGAAACGGCAATGCGCGCTTGGGCTTCCTTCAAAGGATCCAGAGCACTGTTATCCTGGCCAACCAAGGAATTGAGGCTGAATCCCACCAGAAGCAGGACGACCCAAATGGCGCGACATCGCATGACCCATCCTCCGTGATGGCGGTTTTTCTGGTGAAAGCGTACCTCACTTTTTAAAGGGGGATGGTGTAATCACAGGAATCCAGCCGAACCAGATCGGCATTAAAAATGTCATTTCAGGAAAATCTTGCCAAACATAGTTCCATTCCCTTGGGAATCAGGCTGAAATCCATTGCTCCAAAACCGGCTTTACCTCACCGAGCAAAAAAATGGATCCCGCGATACACAAACCATCTTCCGAAGCCAAACCAGGCAAAATCGCCCCTAAAGCCATTTGGGGTGTATCATGCTTGCACAACTTCCACCGATCGAATGATTGTTTGGATTGGATCAGGATTCCGGCCATCTCCTCCTGAGCCATCGCTCGAATTCCCACGGTGTATCGGGTGAGGTGGATTTCGTCAAAAAGGGGGGCCAACAGGGCCAAAATCCCTTCCACATCCTTGTCCTTGCTGACGGAAAACAAAAGCTTGCGGGTTCCCCTCACCGGCCAATTGCGCAGCATTTCAACCAAAGCCCGAACCGATGGCACATTATGGGCAGCATCCAGCAAAATCCATGGGTTACGGCTGATGGTTTGCAATCGACCGGGCCAATCAACCTTTTCCAGCCCATGATGAACCGCTTCCTCGGAAATCCCCAGACCCCTTAGCCTTAATTGGTCCAAAACACCGAGAACCAAGCTCGCATTTCTTCCCTGATGATTTCCCACAAGGCTGACCCGAATATTTTCATATCTGGCAAGCGGTGTTCGAACTGAACAAACTGTTTCACGCCAAGGGTCAAAGCTAATCCCGGAAGCAAAGTCCACCTGGATCTGCTCGCCTAATTCCCAAAGTGGAGCCGCCTGCTTTCCTGCCATGCCTCGGACCACAGCTCGTGGCCCATCCTCCATGACACCGGAAACCACAGGCACACCCGGCTTGATAATCCCCGCCTTCTCGTAGGCTATTTCCTCAAGCGTGTTTCCAAGAATCTGGACATGGTCCAGTCCAACGCCTGTTATCAACGTGGCCGTCGGGAAACAGACGTTGGTGGAATCCAGGCGCCCCCCTAGCCCCGTCTCAAGTACCACCCAATCCACCTTGGCTGATTGAAAACAGAGAAACGCCGCGGCTGTGGCCACCTCAAAAAAAGTGGGGATTTCTCCCAAAAACCTTTCAGCGGCATACTTGACCCGCAGAATTGCCCGCGCCAAATCCTGAACAGCCACAGGCCTTCCATTGATGACAAATCGCTCCGTGACGTGCTGAATATGAGGTGATACAAAGAGGCCTGTTTTCCAACCCGCGGAGCGAAAAACCGATTCCAACAGAGCGCAACAGGAACCTTTACCTTTGGTGCCCGCCACATGGACTGTTCGCAAAAAGCGATGGGGATTTCCCAACCCATCCAGCAACCTGCGCATTCTTGCCAGCTTCAAGTCTTCCGGTCTGGCTGCCCGGCGTTCGTAATCAATCAGCCCATCCCAATAGGCTTGGGCGAAGGGCCATTCCACATCGCCGTTGTTTGACTCCAAATTCCCATCCCCAAATTTTGCGGAACACGGGTGCTTCACCCTGTCCCGAATATTTATCAGTCATCAAGGACCGGCATACACAATTGTCTCAAAAAAGCCTCGTACCTGTCACCCAACATGGTGGAAATATCTGATATCACCCCCGAGCAGGGCCGAGCTTCGGAGGCAGTGGCAATTATCCTCGGCAGGGCGTACATCAAATGAATATTTTGTTTTCCCAAAGCCTCCAAGCGCAATCCGTGCCCATCCTTTTCCATTTCCTGCCAAATTTGCTTGCTTTTGCCCTGGAGAATCATGTCATCCTCAGGCCGCAGGAGAATCAAATGATCCACAACGGCAGGATCAAAATGAAGGCATTGGAATTTGGTAATCAAATCTTTTGGCTTGCCTTGCCCCCGACCAAGGAACAAACCGACCCCCACCCTCCAGGGTTTTCCTCCCTGACAAGCCCAGTGGCCAATTGAAACCACGCCATAAGTGGGGTGTTCACCAAACTCAAATCCCTCCACCACATGCTGAAGCCGCCAAGGCCCAACCCTTAGGCCGTGGTCGTTCACCAAACGAAGCAAAATACCCAAGCCCGCCTGAAGTTCCCGGGTAGCACCAGTCACAGCACCTTCGGGTTCCAGTTGGCGGGCGGCAGATCGCATTTCAAGGTCCCATAGCTCAATCAGATCCAAGGAATGACCTTCATGGCTGCCAATTACAGAAGTTTCTGCCACATCAACTTGAACCACTGAGCGAACATCTATCCCAGGATTTACTGGCCCCAATCGGCCTGTGGGTACCGCAATAATTCGATTGAATTCGGAAACGGGCTTCGCATCGCCTCCTTCTTGCAAAATGGCGCTCTTACCTCCAGGGGCCACGCTCATTGAGCTTCCCGACAGGAAGGAGTTTTGCTCCTGGTGGCTAATCTCCTCCTGTCCAAAGACCAAGGCGTCAAACCGGTGGCGGAACTGCTGAAGCATGTCACGCAAGGTGGCCTCGGTCCGGGCAATGCGGTCGATTTCTTCTGGCTGGAATGGAAAGCAGGGGGGTAAAAACGAGAAACAACCATGGCTGGAATGTAAAGCCCTTAACCGAGCCTCCACCACCAGACGCACCAACTCCGGGGCAGGCGGGTCGAGCCGCAAAGCCTGAATGGTCCCCTGACCGGGCAAATGGACAGGATTGGTTAAACGGTCCCGCATGTACCCGTCCAAGGACGGAACAAACCGATTCCACAAACCGCGTTCGGCAAACAACAGGAAACCGATTCCCTGCAATTGATGCATGCACTGCACAATGCCAGCGAAAAAACTTTCCGCAACCTTGTGGACATCCTCACCCCGACGGGCAAGGAGCAAGTCTTCCAATTGGTCAAAGGCCACAAAAACAGGGACTTTAACTTCGCGCAAAATCCCCAAGAGCGCCTTAAAGAGAGACAGGACCAAATCCTGACGATTCGGACGAACATGGAAGTCCAATTCCGCAAACCCGTAGGTCAAAAAACTGGCCAATTCTGCCTCATCATCCCTGAAAACGACATTGACCAAGCCTCGAATCACAGCAGCGCGCATCATCCCCTGGGTGGAACGACCACTCAATGCGACGGCGTGACGGGTTACAGTTTCCGCAATACGCTCCGGAACAATTCCTGCCTCAACACACCATCTGGACACTGTCCCGGGCGGTAATATTCTGGTCTCCCCCTGTGCCAATTGACCAAGCAACCAGGCACTTCGTTCTTCAGCTTGCTGAGTACCCAAACCCAAGTTTCGAAGCCAACGCCCCAAAATTGGTGGTGGGAAAAATTCCATCTTCTCTTGGATGCTCATGGAACCAAGTGTTTGGCCCAGGTATCTCGCAACCACCAGCTCACCCACTGAAAGGAGGGGCCTTTCCCGACCGTGCCTTCCCCCTCCCAAAAGGGTGTCAATGACCTGAAAAAACAAATACTCAAGAAAATCGGTATCACGCTGGTAAGAACCTGGAGTCACCAACAGATGAATGCCTGTGCCCTTTCCAGAATCGCCATGTTTGATCGAGTGAAGGAGGTGAGTTTTACCGGCTCCCTTATTCCCAAGTATGGGCAACACTTCAGCAGGCGACGCGTGCTTGGAACGGAATTGATCAATCAGTGAGAGCAATAAACTCCTTTCCCGTGCATACAGTTGGGGAACATGGAAGCGACCGCAGGAATCATCATCACTGTTGCGGGCAAAATGGTTGCGGAAGGGATTGCCCAAATGTCGGAATACTTCCATGGCTTCCCGACAAGCAACGGGATCAAGGGCCCCGTTTCCTTCCATGATCACAGACATCCCTAGCCCTCCTGGCTTCCAGCTCTTTCCGCCCATCCGCCCTGGTGCACTCCCTCGCTACGGTTTTTTTAGGCTGACGTAATAAGCCACCTCGTGCCCCACGAGCAAAGCGAATCCCGGGTCTGGGATGCTGTAAAGAGTTCCAGTCCATGGATGGAAGAGAATTTTTCCCTCCACATGCAACCCACGAAGCGCGTCTTGAAAAGCACCCAACGAAAAATCCTGCCTGATTTTCTGCCTAATTTTTTTAAACAAATCCGGGAGACTAATATCGCAGGATGTTTCCACAGACTTCGCGTCCTCCTCAAAACTTGCGGCGAGACCTTCAACAATTGCCAATTTCAGGATTTCTACAGATACCTCGGATGGAGGCAGGTTTTGCCCTACCCCGCCAAGCATGGCTTTTAGTGCAACTTCCAGCCGTTCCAACCGGGCCGAATTCTCCCGGATTTTTGCTATCAAGACTCTATCTTGATCTTTCCATTGCTCCACTTGCCGAAGGAAATCATTGAGTACCTGAACTCCTTGTCCCCTTAGCCAATTCCACCCCGTTTCTGTCAAAAAAGGCTGGCTAAAATCACCGGGTGGGTTGCAATCAAGCAAGGCATTTTCAAGTGCAAATGCTGCGGCGGCTCTACCCGCTTGGTTGGATGGGAAAAATGTTACGGACTTCTTCCCCCCCCCAGCCGTGTCGGACGAAGCCAATGCCGCTGCGCTTAGGCCTTGGCGCACCAATTCAGCGACAGGTTGCCTCATGACAGGCTCCCGCTTCCATCACTTTAATTAAATTCGATGAAAATCAGGGCAATAACATCGAAGTCTGGCGGGACTTTGACGAACTGTCACCTGCATAGCTCTTATCGGATATCGGGAGTACCGCCCTGAACGGAGGGATGGATTTGTTCAACCCGACCAGCCAAAAAGTCCAAAAGTGACCGCGGATCCTGAAAAACATTCAAGTTCTTCAAATCCTTTGCCGTGATAAACCCAAAATCTTCCAACTTGCCTAACCAATCAACCAACCCAACAAAAAACCCGGAAATATCCAAGATGGCCACCGGTTTTTGATGAATTCCAAGCTGAGCCCATGTCAAAATTTCGAACAATTCGTCCAAGGTCCCAAAGCCACCGGGTAATGCAACAAAAGCATCCGCATGATCGGCCATGATGGCCTTTCGCTCGTGCATGGTCTTGGTAACAACCAATTGGGTCAAATTCCTGTGAGCAAGCTCTCTGTCAACCAACGCTTGGGGGATCACTCCCAATGCCTGCCCCCCAGATTCAAGGACGGCATCAGCCACTATCCCCATCAAACCCACATGGCCTGCTCCGAAAACAAGCCTGATGTTTTGTTTGGCCATCCTTTGGCCAAGTGCCTTAGCTTCTGCTTGAAACGATGGCTGTGTCCCAATCTTTGAGCCGCAAAAAACCGCCAAGCTCCACTTTGGTTTTGTTGGCTCAGTCACTCTATGCCTCCACCAGCTTCCATTTCTTGAAAGTGGGGGAATTGGATTGAAACCTTGGTCCCCTTCCCCAATTTGGATTCAATTGCAAGCCGGGCCCCCATCCGCTCCAAAGTGCCTGCCAAAAATGCCAAACCCAGACCCATTCCAGAGTTAACTCCGTGAGCAAGTGCATTACCCTGCTTGGTGGTAAATCCCGGTGCCAGGCATTTAGCCAAAGTGGCCTGGTCCATCCCTTGCCCATTATCTTCTACATTCAATGAGGGACCTTCCCCCGCTGCCCCTGAAGGATCCCACCCTATCCCTATTATTCCCCTCCATGCTGTGGATTCTAAAATTGCCTTCTTCCGATTCTCCGGGGGTTGGGCGTGAGCCTCCCTGAGTAGATGGCTCCTTTTTTCAAAAATCGCATCGCGAGCGTTCACAACCAAATTTTCAATGGCTTGGGCCAAATGGGATTCATCAGCGCGTACACGTAAGTCCACGCATTGGTTAGCAACCAGCTCTGGCTGGCTGATGTTCAGGATATCGATTTGCCATTTTTGATTGGCCAGGTCCTTCCAAGTTGTAAGCACACCCGAGGCTGCCTTGCCCAAATCCAGTATTTCTTCCTTGTATTGACCCGGATCACGCCTCAAAGCTTGCAAAGTCTGGCGGACGCGGTCACTCACCAAGGCCAAAAGACGCTTCAATTCCCTCAGGCGAAATTCCTGGTTGCCATCTTCATTCCGCATTGTCCCATCAGTTTCATGACGCAGGCAATCCTCCACCAAGCGCCCTGGAGGCAGAAGCAGGTTCTGTAAATTGTGTGCGTATGCCCCGGCAACCACTTGGACGCTTTTCAATAACTGTTCCTGCTGCTCCAGACGATTCTGAAGCAGGGCGGTCTCCGCGGCCAACTTTTCTTCTCGAGTTTGGTGTAGGCGGGCCTCTGCCTCCAAATGAGCCTCGCGCAGTTTGCGTTTTTCCTTGCGCCGGATTGACCGCTGCCGCATGCCCCAAACCAGCCAACCCACTGATGCCGCCAGCAAACCTGCCATCAATCCAAGTGCACGCCGGGCGCGTACCCTAGCCTCTTGTTCCTGCTCCTTGCGAACCTGGTAAGTGCGCAGTTGCCCCTCCACCCGTATTCTTGCTTCCGCATCGCCCCGCAAATACACTTCCCACGATTTCGAGTGAGCGCCGACCACCTTGGGCAAACCTGAGTTCCAAATGAATGAGTTTCCGGGATTTCTGGGAAAATCAACAACCACCTGGAAGATATTGGGGAAGAGAGGAATTTGCTGGTTCAATGTGACGGAAGCAGGCACAACCAACGCCTCGAGGAACTGGAGAAGGTCCTCGCGGGCATCCTGCAATTCCTGACCGTCGGGATTCCCCATAAAAGCCAGGCGGGTACGGGATGTCAGATCAGCCAGGGTGACCTGCCCTATCCTGGCCTCATTCAGCCATTCTTCTATCACCCCCTGTTCCTGGCTCGATTCGTCCAGCGGGATGAAGGCATTGGAATGTCTCCAAAACAAATAAACCATGACCAAGAGAATCATGGGAACCAGAATCACACCCAAAAACAATTCGGCCCATGACCTTGAGGCTGGGAAAAATTCACCAGCCGCTTCATTGCCGGGCTCGACTGAACTTCCAAGACTCATGGAAGCCCCCCGGTCAAACGAAAAACCCGCTGCTTTTTGAAAACGTTTTCTCCTTGTCCGACCTCAATCACCCGAAGGCTAAGGCCATTTCGAATCGGCTCCAGATGAACCAAATGTTCCCCCGTGCCCGGGTTCCTGTTTCCCAATTCATCAAAAAATCGTTTTGCCCCTTCTGCATCAACCGAAAAAACCAACCTGCTAGTCCCTGTCCGGTCTCCAGGTTGGGGTCCCCTATTTTCAACAGTCAGAAGGGAAAGTTTCTGACCGAATTGTCCAGCGTCTCCCAAGGTTGGAAAACTCCGATTCCAAGCGGCTATCACACCACCCGCGATATTCCGCCAAAGGAGCAGGTCGTCCGTACTGTTTGCCAACCATTTTTGGTCGGGTGGAGGATTGGGCTGAAAACCATCCAGATCACTTGCCGGGTCTTGGTGGCAGAAAAACACCAATTCATACGGGAGGTCTTCCGCAGGCCACAGGTGCCTTTGATCCAGAAAAACCCTGTTAAAACCCAAAGTGTCCCCCAACGCAATCAATGGAAGGTCTTTGTGGTTTTTTGTCGGGAGGTTCCGGGAAAGACCCGCCAAAAAACGACGGCAAGGATCCGACTGGCCACCCAACACCATCCAGGGACGCCCAAGTTTCCTGGACTCCTCGAGATCATTTGCCATGTCCCGGGAAGCTTTGATCTCATGTTTGTTCGGCAAGTCCAAGGCTGCCACCCCTGAACGAATTCTCAGGGAGTTTTGCCTGACTGCAGGGCTCACCAACTTCTGGTAGGCGGAATGGAACGCTTCCAGCACGTCCAAACCGTAGGGGTCGTCCTCCCACTCCACCAGAAACGGTGGACGCGGCCTGGAAGGCTGGTAAAGATCCAGGACATAGCGAGTCACCAAATCAGCCATCCGGCCATTGTCAAAGCCAAAACGAAAGGTTTTTCCTGAATATATTTGCACTAATTTTTGTATGTTTTTTTCTTCCAAGCCCTGCATTTCTACCGGTGAGTCCTGCCCATTTTTTAAATAGACATTATCCGCGGTCGCAGTGTGGAGCAGCAGGATCGGCCTTTTAGCATCCGGCAATCTGCTGCATCTCGTTTTCATGGCCCCTGCCAAATGCAAAGCAGCTTCGGTCGTTGACCCACCAATCACAGCAATTACGCGACCATTTGGGTCAATTTCCCTTTCAAGCAACTCGTTTAATGGCCCTGCCTGGATTGCCCAGCGCCAGCGAATCCTCCGTCCATCAACTTGCAAACTGACTTCTGGCGTGATGCCAGAATCGGCGGGAGCCACCCGGGAAAGGTCCAGTTCCACATCCTTTCCAAACACAAAGCTGGCTTCATCATCCAGGGCCTGGACAAATCGTTGCCATGCAACCACAGAAGTGGGCGGAGCCAACCAAAGGATGGTTTCATCCCGCAGATGGCCCCCCGCCTTTTCAACGGATTGGATACCCAACACAATCAAGCAGGGGATTATCAATCCCCCCAACCACCAAACCAATATTCGGGGATTGGGCAAAAACATATTTCTGGACCCAAGACAACGTTGAACCGCTTGCTATCCTAACGCTGTTGAGGCCTATATTTTTAATAATGGGATGAGTCTGAAACAAATCCCAAGCGTATCACGCCAGATCGAGAATGGTTTTAGGTCAAAGGAAATCCACAGTCGTGAATGGATCACAAACCTCTGCTCCCTTAACTCTCATTATCTTCGGTGCATCTGGTGACCTAACATCCAGGAAACTTGTACCTTCCCTCTATCGTTTATTTGTGAAGGGCCGCCTCCCATCCAACATTCAGATAGTCGGTGTTTCCAGATCCCCTCTTTCCACCGAAGATTTCCGTTCAAAAATGGCCAATTCCGTTCAGGAATTTGCTAATAGGGAATGGTCCCGCGAAAGTTGGGGGGAATTTTCCCAATACCTTTTTTACGCGCCCGGGGATGCCGCCAATCAAGGCGGACTTGCCAATTTGGGGTCTTTCTTAAACAAACGGGAGGCATCCACCCAAGGCGGTGCACGGCTTTATTATTTTTCGGTTTCTCCAGAGCTCTACGAAAGGATCCTCACACAGCTTGACAGTGCTGGTTTCCTTGTTGAAAACAGCCCTGAAAATTGGCGCAGATTGGTGGTGGAAAAACCCTTTGGAAAGGACTTGCAGAGCGCCCAATCCCTCAATCGATCCATGGGCAGGTATTTGAGGGAAGATCAGATCTACAGAATTGACCATTACCTTGCGAAGGAAAACGTCCAAAACCTACTTGTTTTCCGTTTTGCAAACACTTTGTTTGAGCCCCTTTGGAACCACAATTACATCGACCATGTGCAATTGACGGTCGCTGAATCGGTTCTTGTAGGCAACCGAGGAGATTACTACGACCATGCGGGGGTTTTACGGGACATGTTCCAAAATCACCTGCTTCAGGTTCTGACAGTCATGGCGATGGAGGCGCCTTCCCGTTACACAGCCGATTTGCTTCGCAATGAGAAGGTGAAGGTTCTGGAGGCCATTACCATCCCAACTGCCGAACAAGCCAAAAAACAAATGGCTATCGGACAATATCAGGGTTATCTCAAAGAAAAAGGCGTGCCCGCATCGAGCAAAACCCCCACTTTCGCCGCCATTCGACTGGACATCGACAACTGGCGTTGGAGGGGAGTGCCTTTTTACCTGCGGTCAGGCAAGGGTATGCAATCCCGCGCCAGCGAAATTTTGATTCAGTTCCATTGTCCGCCCCACCTGATGTTCCCCCTCCCAGAAGGAACCAAACTCCAATGCAACCGCCTTGCGGTATGCATTCAACCGGATGAGGGTATCCACCTGAGCTTCCAGACCAAGGTTCCGGACCAAGAAAAACTGGTCCTAAAACCAGCTGATATGGAATTCACCTATGGAAAGGCATTCTCATCCCTGTCCATTCCTGAGTCTTACGAGCGCCTGCTGCTGGACGCTTTGCTAGGGGACGCCTCCCTGTTTATGCGAAGCGACGAGATTGAGAGGTCCTGGGCAATCATTGATCCCTTTATCCAAGCCTACGAGGGTGAAGGTGGAATCACCCCGCAGAGTTACCCGGTTGGTTCCATGGGCCCCGAAAATTCGGACCGGCTACTTGAAGAACACGGGCGAGAATGGATTCCGCTTTACGCCAACAGGGTTTCTTGAAACCGGACCAACCATTCACGGCTTGCCCCCTTAGCCTGAAAAAGCCTACCCTCGATCACCTTTTAAAAGTGTCTAGAGGGTGGCATTTTCCATGGAATGGCTTCAGTTCGGCCTGAGTTCCCTGCACCAATTGGTTCAAGTTGAAACCCTGCAATCCTGGCTTGCGACCCATGGGTGGTGGTTTTACGGCCTCATCCTGCTCATCATTTTTTGTGAAACAGGCTTGGTCTTCACGCCATTTTTACCGGGAGACTCGCTTTTATTTGCCATGGGAACCTTGGCCGCGATCAGTCCGGATACCTCCCTTCTGCTCCTCATGGTTTCCATGATTGCTGCAGCTTTTCTTGGAGACGCGCTGAATTACGCTATCGGAGCCTGGATTGGGCCCAGAGTCTTCCGGTGGGAGAAGTCTGTTTTTTTTAATCCCGCACATCTGGAGAAATCGCACCAATTTTTTTTGAAGTATGGACCAAAAACCATCATTCTGGCGCGTTTTGTTCCCGTCGTGAGGACATTCGCACCATTTTTAGCCGGAATTGGCAAGATGCCCTACCGAACCTTCGGTACCTTTAATTTTGCAGGTGCGGTTGCCTGGGTTGTCTTGTGTACGTTGGCGGGATATTTCCTTGGGAATTTTGAAATCGTCAAAAAACATTTTGAATTGGCAATTTTGGCGGTCATTATCCTTTCCATTTTGCCTTTGATCTTTGAGTTCGTCAGCGCCCGCAGGCAGAAATCAGTGGTAATTCAATCCGGTCCCCATTCGAACCCCTGAAACCA
>CAWUOE010000014.1:0-19545 GCA_963923355.1 uncultured Gemmataceae bacterium
TTGGTCAACCCAACCAACAAGCGGAAATTCCGCATCCTGGTGGTGGGAACTGGTTTGGCCGGCGGATCAGCCGCCGCCAGCCTGGCGGAGTTGGGCTACGAGGTGGACAGTTTCTGCTACCAGGATTCAGCCCGTCGCGCCCACTCCATCGCCGCACAGGGTGGCATCAACGCTGCCAAGAACTACCAGAATGATGGCGACAGCATCTGGCGACTTTTTTACGACACCATCAAGGGCGGCGACTTCCGCGCCCGTGAGGCCAATGTCTACCGCTTGGCCGAAGTCAGCCGTAATATCATCGACCAATGCGTGGCACAGGGTGTGCCGTTTGCTCGCGAATACGGCGGCCAACTGGACAACCGCAGTTTCGGCGGAGCCCAGGTTTCCCGCACCTTCTACTGCCGCGGCCAGACGGGTCAGCAGCTCACCTTGGGTGCCTACCAGGCCCTCAGCCGCCAGGTGAACGCGGGTCGCATTCGCATGCATTCCCGCTGCGTGTTCCAGGATCTGGTGGTGATCGATGGCAAGGCCCGCGGCATCATCACGCGTGACCTGGTGACCGGCAAGCTGGAGCGGCACGCCGCCGATGTGGTGGTTCTGGCCACCGGCGGGTACGGCCCGGTCTTTTACTTGTCCACCAACGCGATGGGCTGCAATGTCAGCGCCACGTTCCGGGCGCACAAGCGCGGTGCCTGGTTTGCCAATCCCTGCTTCACCCAGATCCATCCCACGTGCATCCCGGTCAGCGGCGACCACCAAAGCAAGCTGACGTTGATGAGCGAATCGCTCCGCAACGACGGCCGCATTTGGGTGCCCCTGAAGAAGGGAGACAAACGACGCCCCGAGGAGATACCTGACAGCGAGCGCGACTACTACCTCGAACGCAAATATCCCAGCTTCGGCAACCTGGCCCCACGCGACATTTCTAGCCGCGCCGCCAAGGAGGCTTGTGACGATGGCCGCGGCGTGGGCGAGAGCGGCTTGGCCGTCTACCTGGACTTCCGCGACGCCATCAACCGCCTCGGCCGCGACACCATCGCCAAGCGTTATGGCAACCTGTTCGATATGTACGCCCATATCACCGCGGAGGATCCCTACAAGTCCCCCATGCGCATCTACCCGGCGGTGCATTACTGCATGGGCGGCCTATGGGTGGACTATCACCTGATGACCAACATCCCCGGCTTGTTCGCCCTGGGCGAGGCCAATTTCTCCGACCATGGTGCCAACCGTTTGGGCGCCAGCGCACTGATGCAGGGCCTGGCCGACGGATATTTCGTGGCCCCCTACACCATCACCAATTACCTGGCCAGCAACAAACTGCAGCCGGTGAAGACCGACCACGACGCCTTCAAGGAGGCGGAGGCCAGCTCCCGCGAGAGGATCGACAAACTCCTGCGCGTGAAGGGGCGCAAAAGCCCCAACCAATTCCACCGCGAACTGGGCAAGATCATCTGGGACAAGTGCGGCATGGCCCGTTCGAAGCAGGGTCTGGAGGAAGCCTTGAGGCGCCTTCCCGAGCTGCGCCAGGAGTTCTGGGAAAATGTCAGTGTTCCGGGCTCGGGCGAGGCGTTCAACACCGCACTGGATCACGCCACGCGCGTCGCCGACTTTTTGGAATTCGGCGAATTAATGTGCCACGACGCCCTGCAGCGTGATGAAAGCTGCGGTGCCCACTTCCGCGAGGAACACCAGTACGAGGACGGCGAGGCGAAGCGCAACGACGACCAATACGCCTATGTTTCCGCTTGGGGCCACCAGGGTGAGGGCAAGGCCCCGGCCCTGAACGCCGAGCCGCTGGTTTACGAAAATGTCCACCTGGCCGTGAGGAGCTACAAGTAAGCCATGAACTTCACATTGCATGTTTGGCGGCAAAAGGACCGCAACTCCCCGGGCAACATGGAGGCGATCCCCGCCAGGAATATCCTCCCGGACATGTCTTTCCTGGAGATGCTGGACATCGTCAATGATGACCTGATGGCCCAGGGCAAGGCCCCCATCGCCTTCGACCACGACTGTCGTGAAGGGATCTGCGGTTCGTGCAGCCTGGTGATCAACGGCAGGCCGCACGGCCCCACCCGCGGCACCACCTGCCAGACGTATATGCGTCACTTCAAGGATGGTGACGCAATTTACATCGAACCGTGGCGGGCACGCGCCTTCCCTGTGGTTTGCGACCTGGTCACCGACAGGACGGCGTTTGACCGCATCATCCAGTCGGGCGGCTATGTGTCGGTGAACACCGGCGGCGCGGTGGACGGCAACACGCTGCCCATTGGCAAGAATACCGCCGAACTGGCCATGGACACCTCCGCCTGCATCGGTTGCGGAGCCTGCGTGGCCGCCTGCAAGAACGCCTCGGCCATGCTGTTTGTCGCTGCAAAGGTCTCGCACCTGGGCTTGCTGCCCCAGGGCCAGCCGGAGCGCTCCAGCCGAGCCCTTGCCATGGTGAACACCATGGACAAGGAAGGGTTTGGCAACTGCACCAACCAGTACGAGTGCGAGGCGGTTTGCCCCAAAGAGATCTCCGCGGATTGGATCGCCCGTCTCAACCGCGACTATATCGCCGCGGCCGGCTCCCCCGGGGAGTGACCGTGCCGGATCAAGAATTGACGGTGCGGGTGGACCTGGCCGAACGCTCCTACC
Organism: uncultured Gemmataceae bacterium; assembly: GCA_963923355.1. Lineage (GTDB taxonomy): Bacteria > Planctomycetota > Planctomycetia > Gemmatales > Gemmataceae > UBA6894. The sequence goes on from CAWUOE010000014.1 coordinate 2,647, forward strand.
CGATTCGGATCGGTCGGGGCTCAGCCGGGTTCGCTTCGTTTTTGGCCCCCCTGGTGAAGGGCCGGCTGGCCCTGCTGGCCCACGATGCCCGCCTGACGGCTCAGGCCCAGAACCTGACCGAGCAGTTGATCCAGGCTGGCTGGCGCGTGGGAACCTATGCGATCCCGTCGGGCGAGGTATCCAAAAACGCTGCCCAGTTGCAATCACTCTGGACCGCCTTGGCCCACTTGCCGGCGGATCGTTCCACCGCGCTGATTGCCTTGGGCGGAGGCGTGGTGGGAGACTTGGCCGGCTTCGCTGCCGCCAGCTTCAACCGCGGGCTGCCGTTGGTGATGATTCCCAGCACACTTTTATCAATGGTGGATAGCTCAGTGGGTGGAAAAACCGGCATCAACCTGCCGGAAGGCAAAAACCTTGTGGGGGCGTTCCACCAGCCCAGCGGTGTTTGGATCGACCTGGACCACTTGGGTACCCTGCCTCCCCGTGAGGCTTCCAGCGGATTGGCCGAGGTGGTGAAATACGGCGTTATATTGGATCCAGCCCTCCTGGATACCCTGGAAAACCACGCCGATTACCTCCGTTCCAACCTGGCAGCCTGCCCCGCCACCGCCATTTTGGTGGCCCGCTCCTGCGAACTGAAGGCCGCCGTGGTGCGGGATGATGAGCGGGAGACAACCGGCCTGAGGGCCATCCTGAATTATGGGCATACCTTTGCCCATGGGTTTGAGACGGTATTGGGTTATGGCGCCTGGCTGCACGGCGAGGCCGTCTCGGCGGGCATGGTCTGCGCGGCCGAACTGGCGCACCGGATCGGCTATCTCCAGGAAGATTTCCGCGCACGGCAAACCGGCTTGCTCGAACGCCTAGGCCTGCCTGTCCGGATCCCCAAGGGCCCGGTGGAGCCTTTGCTCTCGGTGATGCGGCGGGACAAAAAGAATCTCGGCGGCGCCATGCGATTTGTTCTGCCCCGAAAGCCGGGCAAGGTGGATTTGGTCAGTTCCGTCCCCGAGGCCCAGGCCGCCGGGGTGCTGAAAGACCTGATGGATTAGTGCCGCAACATTTCCGCCGCCACCTCGGGCGCCACCGTGTTGATCAGCATCCCGGTTCCCCACTCAAATCCTGCGATGCCATTCAGGCGGGGCAACACCCGCAGCACCCAGTGCCCGTGACAGGCCAGTGGATGGAAGCGCGGGGCCCCCTGCATGACCAGATTGTGTGGGAAGAGCCCCAGACTTTTTTCCAAGCCCGACAGAACCTCCCACAGCAGGCGGCTTAGCCCCCCCAACAACGTGTCGGACATCTGTTCCCAGTGCGGCTGGTGGGCGGAAGGGCTGATCCACACCTCGTGGGGGAACCCGGAGGCGAATGGGCACCAAGCGACCAGACCATCGCATTCTGCTACAATACGAATCCTTTTCTGTTTTTCCCAAAGAATCTGCTCGCATACCGGGCAATCCCCCTGAGATGCAGCCCGCTGCAGCAACGCCTCCACTCGGTGTGGCACCTCCGGGACACTGAGGATCTGCATATGGGAGTGGAAAAGGCTGGCGCCCGCCGCCGCTCCGGCATTTTTGAACAATTGCACCCAGGCATGAGCCGGGTCGGTTGAAAGGCTGGCCACACGTTCCCGCGCCAGTCCCAAAGCAGCCTCCATGTGCCCCGGGCCCAAAGGGATCATGGTGGGCAAATGCCCGGGACATTCCACCACCACCTCATGCGCGCCCACGGCCTGCAACTGCCCCGGCCCCAGCTCCTCAGGCTGTCCCGGTATCACAGCGGGATAACGGTTGGGAACAATCCGGACAGTCCATCCCTTGCTGTTGGCAGGCCCGCCTGACGGGCGCAACGCCAGTAACTCGGGCGGAGTGAGGGTCTCATTTCCTTCGCAAAACGGGCAGATACCCTCATCGGTTAGGAACGGGGCATCATGCGGCATCGGTCGGTTTGCCCGGGCCGGGCTGATCAGTACCCAGCGGCCCTCCACCGGATCCTGCCGCATCTCGGGCCGATCCAGATTCATGCCGCGGCCCCCGCCCGCCACAGGCGGCTCAAATTCCACCATGCTCCCGCCAAAAAGAGTCCACCAAACGCAAGCAGTGCCAGGCAACCCTGAAACACCCATGCCAGAGAGGGTGTGCTGGCTGGGTCGGGGTCCAGCAGTTCCCGGTAAGCCAACAGCGCCCAGCCTTGCGGCGTGCAGTTGGCTATCCATCGACTGCTTTCCGGGAACAGTTCGGTGGGCAGCACACACCCCCCCAACAAGGACAACACGAGTGCGGGCAGCGCCCCATAAAGCGCCACCTGCAATTCGGTGCGTGCCAAAGTTGCAGCCAGCAGCGCCAAACCGGTCGCTGCCAGCGAGACACACACCACCACTGGCAACAGTTGTGCCACCTGCAAAACCAAGGGGGTCCCCTCGGGGCCCCAGCGCATGCCGAAAACCAGTTTCCCTGCCAGCAACAGTAAAAGCCCCTGCGACACACTGATGGCCAAAACAGGCAATCCCTTTCCGACCAGCAACAACCATGGGCTCAGCGGTGCCAGCCTCAGCCGTTGCCAAGTGCCCTGCCGTCGTTCGGCAACCACCAGCGATCCGACGAGCATCACCAGGAGAAAACTGAAAAGCACCGTGTAGCTGGGCACCAGCAATTGGTACCGGGCTGCGCCCCGGTTGAACAATCCCCTCCCTCCTTCTTCCACAAAAGCAGCCTCGGTGGCTCCCCCCGCAGCCTGACTGCGTGTCAGGGTCGCCCAGGTTTTACCCAGCAGGTTGTAGCGTGAAAATTGGGTGCTGATCGATTTTTGAACCCCGGCCCCGGCCTTGGCCCGCAACGACCTTTCCAAGTCTTCATTTCCCGCGGAAGCCATGGCCAGCAACTCTGAAAGCGTGATCACATCCTTGCGCAGGACGATCTTCAGCGCCGGGGGCACGGGAAGGTTCACGTTTTTGGCGAGGATGTCGATGAAGTCCGGATCGCTCAACCGTTCAAACGCCTTGCCGATCATGTAGGGCAGTACCACGCGCAGCAGGCTGACTTGGGCCACCTGCTCCATCACCCCGGCCGTAGCGATCTGGCGCGGGTCCTTGATTACCCGCACCCCCACCCGGTCCATGGCCACACCATCCCGCACGAAGGGGTTGATGCCGTCACTCAAAAACGAGCAGGCTTGGATCTTTTGGGAAAATTCTGGGCCGATCACCATCACAGCGGCACGGCGGTGGCTATCAACCAGACGCTCCGCTGTTTCCAGGTCCGGGAGGATCTCCAGAACGATGTCGGAGGTTTGACGCAGGTCCTCCCGCACCCAGTGGCCCCAGCTATTACCATCAAATCCCTTGGCATCGGGTGGATCGAGGTCCACCACGCTCACCCGGATTCGGTCGTCGGCCTTGCGGCCAAACCCCTCACCCAACAGCACCCCAAGCACCAGAATGAAAACAAGGGGCAAGAGAACCAGCAGCAGCAGCGACCGCGAGTCGCGGACCAGCAATCGCCACTCCTTGCCCCAGAGTGCCGATAGCAGATGCAGGGAGCCTACCGGTTCACTCATCGCGCAGCGCGTGCCCCGTCAGTCCCAGGAAAACCTGTTGCAGGTCGGCCGGCCGGGTTTCCAACTCTCGCACACGGCAACCCGCCTGCTCGGCCAGGCGGACAAACTCGGGGGCTGTCCGCGACGGTTCCTCGCAGCTCCAACTGGTCCACCCACTATCCACACCCAGCGGGGTCATCCCCAAACGGCTCGACAGTTCGGCGGAAATTTCCCCTTCCACCCGCGCGCGCAAGATCCCCTTTTCCCGTGAAAGTAGTGTGTCCACCCGGTCACAGGCCACCACCTGGCCATGGTCCATGATGGCAATGCGGGGGCAAAGCTCGCGCACCTCCTCCATGTAGTGACTGATGTACACGATGGTGAGACCTCCCGAATTCCACTTGCGAATTTGCTCAAAAAGCAGGTTGCGAGAATGCGGGTCCACACCCACCGTGGGTTCATCCAGAAAGAGGATGGCCGGGTCGCTCACCAGCGCCAAGGCCATGTTCAAGCGGCGCTGCATGCCGCCGGAATACGTGTTGGCGTGCCTGTGGGCAGATTCTGCAAGACCCACGCTCTTCAGCAATCGCTCCACACGGTCCCTCAGGGCAGCGCCGGTCAGGCCGTAAAGCTGTCCGGCAAATTCCAGATTCTCTCGACCACTCAGGTTGCCGTAAAATGCGCGTTCTTGCGGCGCCAGGCCAACCCGGCCCGGGTAAGCCTGCCCCAGTGGTTTCCCTTCCAGCCACACCTCGCCGGAACCGGGCGTCTCCAACCCGCTCAGGACAGACAACAACGAGGTTTTGCCCGCCCCATTGGGGCCCAAAAGTCCGAACAATTCACCCGACGCCACCTGAAGACTGACACCCCGCACCACCTGACGGCGACCCGGTCCGGCACCCCTCCAAACCCCCACATTGTCTGCCACCAGCAACGCCATAGGTGCGACCTATATCCTGCTTTGAATCTATTCTTTTATCTTAGTGGAAAATGGAGGGACCTTTCTCCTGCCTGAGACCCTGAAGCTGGTCAAGATGGGCAAATATCAACCGGATAATTGATTGTTCCCCAACGCAATATCCATTAAATTCATGAAGTCTCTGTGTGAATGGTTTCTCTCCCAATTTCGCAATGAGGTGAATCATGCTGGCGTTGAATTGGCGGCGTCTGCTGGTGACTGGATGCGCTGTTTGCCTTTCGTCCGTAACTCCCGCCTTCCTTTTGGCGCAGGACTCCAAGGATCAGCCCAAGGAACAACGGAAAGACCCACCCAGGGATAACCCGGAAGCCCGCGAAAGGCAGGCTCGCGCAGAAAAGGAACGAGCCGAGCGCGAGCGTGCCCAGGCCCGTGAAAGGGAAGAGCGGCAGCGCATGGAGGAGAGGGAGCGAGCCGGCCGTGACAAAAAACGTGAGGGCGTGGAGAACGAACTGCGCGAAATCCAGGAACAATTGATGCGGCGGGAACGGGAGTCTCAAGAACTGCGCCAACGGGCTGAAAAGCTCCGTGCCGCCTTGCGTGAATCCGGCCCCGGCGAGCGCCGGGAAGACCGTAAGGAAATGCGTGTGGAGATCCGCAAGGCCGAGGGACCCCGGGGTGAGCAACGCATGGAAGGCTTTGTGATCGGACCGGATGGCAAACGCCAGGAAATCCGCGGGATGGGCGGCCCCGGTGGACCCAACGGGATGTTTTTTGGAGGCCCGGGTGGCCCCGGCGGCCCTCCCGCCTTCCGTGGCATGGAAGAACGACTGAACAAGCTGGAGCGGAATGTGGAGCGATTGCTCGATCAGATGGAGAAGATGAACCGCCCAAGCGAAAAGCGGCGTGACTGATTGGCCCCATCGGAAATACCCATCGACGCCCTTTGCCATACGGAGAGGGCGTCGATTTTTTTGGCGTTCTATTTCTTTTCAGCGGGCTTGGACTCGGTCATTCCGGTAGGCTTGGCCGGAGGTGAATGAAACCAAGTCTCCATCACTTGCAACCCTGGATAACTGGCCCCGGTCCAGGCCTGCTTCTCGGGCAGGTCATTCACACGAACAAACACCTTCACCGGTCCGCTGAAGACGCGGGTTTGGTTGGCGCCATTCAAAGTGAGCTTCACGGGTTTGGCTGGATCTTTGTCCGGATCGGCCTTCCATGACAGGCCCTCAGGCAAACCTTCCAGCCGAAATTGGGCCGGCCCGGCCAATCCGCCCGTCCGCTGAACAGTCACATTCAACACGGCGGGTTTGCCCGCTTCAGCCACCAGGGTTTCAGCACCCAACAGTGCGCTGAAATCAGGTTTTATTTCCCCAAAAGTCAAAAGGCAAACCCGCCTGTCCCCTTTGATTCCATGGGCCTCCCGTACTTCCATCAAATACTGCCCGTCCACCCCAACCTGAACCGTGGTATCGAGGTCTTCATGCAAGCCCTTGGGCTCGAAAGTATTTATTAACTTTCCTGTTGGGTCGAACAGGCGGACACTGGGGAACATGGTCAGCCCCAAACCGCTCGAACGGCCCTGCAAACGGTACTGTTTTCCCTTGATTAAATTCACACGGACTTTGGCGGAATCCTTCCCCCTGGCCTCGATAGAAACACAAAGGGGCAAAGGCTGCGCAGCAGTTTGTTCCGTTTGCCAAATACCGGGCTTTTCATCGGTGCAAATCACCGGTGCACAATTGGCCCAATGATCCGACCAGATCAGTCCCTGCCCGGAAGGGCTCTTGGCAATCAACTTCCCGGTGCCTGAGTCCTTACCAATATTCCAGCCCACAACCGGGGCAGATTGCTGGTCCTTGCCGACCGCCAGTGGCCAGGCATGGCGGACGAAAGAACCAGCAGTAAGCGTGAGACGATAGATGTACGCCTCCCCGCCCGCGAACCGGATGGAAGAATCGGGTGCACTGGGGAAGGCAAACAGGCGAACGATATGTTGCCCGGAGGTTTCCGCCCGAAAAACGATTTCCGGATCAAGACTCCCTGCGTCGTTGTTCTGGGATAGGACAATACCCGCGGGGTTGACCACCTGCAGTACGGCATCCATCGGGCTTCCCAGCAGATGGTTGGCCATCAGGGATGCCACCAAGGTTTGACCTGCTTTCAGGTCCACGGTGAAACAATCGACATCGCCGCTTTTTTCCAGTTTGCCCTGGACCACCGCCGGAATGGCCACAGGCAAAGCGGAGGACGGTTCGTTGTCCGGTTCCCTCGCTGTCACTTCGGGCAGGTGTCCCACCACAAAAGGCTTTGCGTTGCCGGGACCGGAGTCATCCAATGCCCGGATCAGGCAGGGGCCCGGCAGGGCATCTCCCGCCACCGTGATGGACAATTTGCCCTTGGCTTTTTGAGGGGTGACCGTGACGCCGGGGCGATTGCAGACAAAACGGGCCGGCCATTGGTCAAACTTGCCACCCGCGGCAACTTCCACCGTGGTGCCGCGCGACGCACCCGCCGGAAAAAACCAGTCCATGGCAGGCGGAGCCGCTCCAGCTTTCGGACAGGCCGACAGGCCAAGGACCAGGGTGACCAGCCCACCAAGCTGCCGCGTCATCCCATCAATTCCCGGATGGGGGTGGGATCACTGACGATGATGTTGGGCCGCCCGTTGGGCGAGTGCAGAATCTGGTCCGGGTTGATGCCTAGTTTGCGGTAAATCGTGCTGGCAAAGTTTTCCGGTGAGAGTACCCGCTCCAGGGCTGAAAAGCCTTTCTTGTCGGTGCTGCCGATCACCTGGCCGCCGGGACTCTTGCCGCCGGCCCATAACACGCTCATCGCGTTGGACCAGTGGTCGCGCCCACCGTCTTTATTGACCTGCGGGGTACGGCCGAACTCACCCAGCGCGATCACCAAGGTGCTGTCCAGCATCCCCCGCTGGTCCAGATCACTGATGAGGGCCGCCACTGTCTGGTCCCATGAGGGCAATCGCTTGTTCAGGGCGTCGAACAACTTCGTGTGGTGGTCCCAGCCGCCATCGTTGATGGTGATGAACGGCACCCCCGCTTCCACCAAGCGCCTGGCGAGCAACGCGCGCTGACCAAAGGAATTGCGTCCGTACAGTTCTCGCACCCGAAGCGGCTCACGCGACAGGTCAAACGCGGCCTGCGCCTGCTCCGATTGCATCAGGTCGGCGGCCTGGTGGTAATGCTGGTCCAAGGCTACCGCGGGGTCGGCCGCGGCTTTGTCCAGGTCTCGGCGGAAGGTGTCGATTTCCTTGCGGAAATTCTCGCGCCGCTCATGCCGCGCGGAAACCAGTCCGGAGGGAAGCTGCACATCCCGCACCCTGAACCCGGTGCTGTTGGGGTCGCCATTGACCACGAAAGGCGCATGGCTTTCCCCCAGGAAGTTTGGCCCGCCTGAACGGGCCATTCCGGCGAGGCTGAAATAGGGCGGCACACCAGGAGGCGCACCCAGTTCATGCGAGACCACGGAACCAAGGCTGGGATGGAAGCTGACAAATGCGCCGCAGCCCACCGGAATGCGGGGAGGCGCGCCGGTCATCATGTAATGATTGCCGGCCCCATGGTTGCCCTGATCATGCCGGATGGACCGGATCACGGACAGCTTGTTGAACATGGCTGCCAGTTTTTTCATGTGCTCGGAGAAAAACACCCCCGGCGATCCGGTCGAAACCGTCTTGAACTCGCCTCGGTATTCGGCCGGCGCATCCGGCTTGGGATCGAATGTCTCGTAGTGGGTGGGACCACCATCCATCCAGACCAGGATGCAGGCCTTCGCAACCCCGGGGCGGCGAGCCTGGGCCGAGTCGGTGGCCCTGAGCGCGGTAGCCAATCCTCCACCCAAAAGGGCGGTCAGCCCCAATTGCAGGCTGTCACGACGGCTGGGACCGAGGCATCGCGCCGGTTGACGGGTTTTCATGGCCGCACCCCCTTTAATCCTTGAACAGGAATTCCGGCGAGTTGAGCAGGGACCACATCATGTCCTCCACCCACTCACGACGGTTCAGCTTGGACCCCTCAATCCTGGCGAGGAGGCGCAGGCTTTTGGCAGTTTCCTCAGCGGAAGGAAACCGACTGTAAGCCCGCAGATACAGTTCTCGAACCACGTCCTCGGGCTTCTTTTGGCCCCGGGCAACCGAGTCGGCCAGCAAGCGTGCCCGGCCGCGGTCGTCGCTGACCTTGCGTTCGATATTCGGGGAATTCATCAGGTGAAGGGCTTGAACCACCGTCGTCTGTCCCAGCCGCTCGCAGGGCGGGTCCTGGTTGGGATCGGGCCGACCAAAAGCGTCCAGAAACTGGGACTCGAATCGCACCGTCCAGGCCTGAATCGCGCGGGATCCAGGGGGCATGGCGTCAAACTGCTCCGGAATTCCTGTCACATCGCTGACCGCGTCGAGCAACACCTCGGCCCGCAGTCGGTGGCGGTAATGTCGCGCGAAGTTCCGATTGTCCAGGCGGTTGCCGGGCTCCGGCTTGGAGGACAACGCGTAAGTGTGGCTGGCACAGATGTGCCGGATCAGTTTCTTGATGTCATGACCGCCAGACCGGAACACATCCGCCAAGTGGTCCAGTAGAGGGCCGTTGGTGGGTGGATTGGTGGCGCGCAGATCATCAACCGGCTCCACGATCCCCCGGGCCATCAGGTCGGCCCAGACTCGGTTGGCCATCACCCGGGCAAAGTTGGGATTCTCCGGGGAGGTTACCCATGCCGCAAAGGCTTCCCGCAAATCCGACCCCGGTGGCGTTTCCGGCGCCTTGCCGTACAGCGGAACAGGATCCATTGCCTTGCCCGTGATCGGGTGTTTCACCGTGCCGGAGTTGGCAACCAGAATGGTTTCCTCGCCTCCGGAGATGGGCGCCGAGATGCCCACGCCTTTGCGACCGATCCGGCTGAAAAAAGCGGCCATCGAATAAAAGTCGTCCTGGCCGTAAACCTCGAACGGATGGTGGTGGCATTTGGCGCAATCCAGCCGGATGCCAAGGAACAACTGACAAGCCATGGTGGTCAGCTCATCGGGTTCGCGGCGGTTCCGATAAAACACGGTGGATCCGTCCTCGAAGGTGCTCCCCTTGGCGGTGAGCAGGTCGCGGACAAACTGGTCGTAGGGCCGGTTGCGGCGGAACTGTTCCCTCAGCCACGCATCATGGTTCATCACGGCCTTGATGCCGACATGGTAAGGGTTGGGCCGCAATAGATCCGCCCATTTATTAGCCCAAAAATCCGCATATTCAGGTCTGTCCAACAGTCGGTCCACCAAACGGGCGCGTTTGCCCGGGGCCCGGTCCGCCAGGAAGGCTTCCACCTCGGCCGGGTTTGGCAGTGTGCCGATGATGTCCAGATGGGCTCGTCTGAGGTAGGTGGCATCCTCACAGCCACCACTGGGGACCAGCCCCAGCTGATCGAGTTTGCCCCGGACCAAGGTGTCCACCGGATTGTTTTCGCGCCAGCCACCAGGATGGGTACCTGTTGATGGCGCCACCTGTTTGGGTTGGGGGATCAGGATCGGGCAAACCGCGAACTGGTCCATGTAACGGGCCATGATGGCCGCCTCGCCCGGTAGCGGGCCAGCCTTCACCAAACCTTGGGCATCCACCGCTGCGATCGCGCTTTCACTCGAGGAAAACAGGGCCAAAGCGGTCACATCGGTCGTCGAGCCATCCGCCCAATGGGCTGTTACCTGAAGGGGCTGGGATGTTGTGGGTTCCAACAACCGCCGATCGGGGGTGACAGTGATGCGCTGCAAACTAGCCGATTCTTTGGGGGTGCGAGGTCCGCCGGCCTGAATCCAAGCCCTAAGGACCTGGTAATGCGGGTGATCCGTGGTGAGTTTCCGGCCCCCCCCGTGCGCCATGGATGCCACGGCTTTGCGTAACAACATCGACTCATCCGGCGCCTCGGGACTGACCCTTCTGCCCCTTGCCTGTCCGAAGAGGGAACTGTGATCAAAATCATGGTCGTAGGCGAACAAGGACAAGGCAAAACCGTTTTGACCCCGCGCCTTGCCATGGCATGGCCCTGCGTTGCACCCATGCCGGGTGAGAATCGGCTGTATATCTCGCTCAAATGTGGGTACGGCGGAAGGCCCTTTATCCATGGCCCCCGAACCCGACAGCGCTGAAAACAGCGCCAACATGGATGCCGCGATCACTTCCATCATGAAAAAACCAGTCAGGCGGGTCTAACACAAAGTCGCCAAAAGGCCCAACCGACGAGGCGGGTGTCGGGCCACACAAGTAAGCCAAATCTTTGGATCCCGTCGTTTAATCTTTTCACAAATATACCATTCAGAATGGACGGCTCCACCACGAACTATGGAGAATAAATCAAATTGTCTAATAAATATATTTATTTATATTGTAATAAATTATGATATCTAAAATAATCCCGCCAACCGTTAACCTCTCACAAACTTAGCAAGCCCATGGGTTTGCACCGGATAGTTTAGCCTTCTAGAGTGCTTGCTTGCCTTCCAGCGCCATCTATCATGCTGATTGTGGCCGGACTTTTGGATTGCCCGCAAGACGCCAACAAGCGTTCTGTGGCGAACCAAGTTGCTGTTCCGGCCGTATTGGGGATTTGGGGTAGACCTCCCTCATTTCCCCTCAAAATCCGAATGACACTTCGCGCGAGGCGGATTCATGGCCGAGCCTGTGGTTGAAACCCAAAAACTGACCAAAATCTTCCTCGACTTCTGGGGGCGGAAAAAGAAAGTGGCCCTCCGGGCGCTGGACATCAAAGTCCACGAGGGAGAAATCTTCGGTTTGCTGGGTCCCAACGGTTCCGGCAAAACCACCACCATCAAACTGCTGCTCGGCTTGCTGTTCCCCACCGAGGGGCGGGCCACGGTGATGGGAAAATCGACAACGGATGTCCGGAAAAACGAGCTGATTGGCTACCTTCCGGAAGAATCCTACCTTTACCGGTTCCTGAACGCCGAGGAGACCCTGGATTTTTATGGCAGGCTTTTTGACCTGCCAGCCTCCGTCCGCGTGAAACGCGCCCAGGAATTGATCGACCGCGTGGGCCTCGGCCGCGACAAGAAACGCCAACTGCGCGAATATTCCAAGGGTATGCGCCAGCGCATCGGACTGGCACAGGCCCTGATCAACGACCCCAAATTGGTGATTCTGGACGAACCCACTTCCGGTCTCGACCCCCTCGGCGCCCGCTGGATGAAGGACCTCATCCGTGACCTGCGCAATGAGGGCAAGACGGTCATCATGTGCAGCCATCGCCTCGAGGATGTGCAGGACATCTGCGACCGCATCGCCATCCTGCATGAAGGCGATCTCCAAAGCTATGGTCATGTGAGCGAGCTACTGAAGGACACCATGCGGGTGGAGATGCGCGCCAGCCAGGTGCGCCTCACTCCGGAACTGGAAAAAGATCTCCGCGATGTCCTCAACCGCCACGGCGGCACCTTGGACACCGTGGGCAACCCCACCACCACCCTCGAAGATTACTTCCTGCGCATCGTGGAGGAGAGCAAGGCACGACCAGGCAGGCGCTTCCTGCCGGGCGAGCAATCCACCCCCACTTCAGCCGCCAAAAACTGATCCAGCGGCTGGTCCACCAACAGATGGCCTCACTCAAGGCGACAAGCATGGTTACCGGTTTGCTCGATCCCGCCTCGACTTTGTTCCAGCCGCTGTTGGCGGCCCTTTCCCTCGAGCGCGACCCGCTCACGGTCTCTAGGGTGTTGAACTGGCCCATTCTGAGTTATTACCTGCTCACAGTTGGGTCTGTTACCAGCCTCTGCCTGGTCTTGTGGTTCCTGTTCCGGGGCTGGAAACAGGTCTCCAGGTTGAATCCCGGCACCAAGTCCGCCTTTGTCATTCTGGCACTGCTGTCATTGCCCATGGTCGGGCTCGACCTGTTTTGCCTGGCTCAATTCACCCGTCCCCTTTGGCCCGGATACGACCCGGAGACCACCCCACCGGCCGCACTTGCCACCACCATCCGGCCCGATTGGGTGAACAACCTGATGTCGTTCAGCTCGCTGGCCTCCATCCTGGCGGTTGCCCTGCCCTTCTTGGTTAATTTGCCGCGGCTGAGCTTCAGGCGGATTTTTGCCATCGCCAAACTCAGCTTCAAAGAGGCCATCCGCAAAAGGGTGTTGTACGCCTTCACCGGACTGCTGTTGATCCTCCTCTTCGGGTCCTGGTTCATTCCATCCAAGGCGTCCGACCAAATCCGCACCTACGTCACCGTGGTCTTCTGGGCGATGACGGTCATCCTGCTGATGGTCAGCGCCCTGCTTGCGGCCTTTGGCATCCCGGCGGATATCAAGAGCCAATCTCTTTTCCTCATCGTGACCAAACCGGTTGAGCGTGTGGAAATCCTCTTGGGCAGGCTTTTGGGTTACATGTCGTTGCTGACGCTAATCCTCGCGGTGCTCACCGGTGCCGGACTCCTTTACATCCTTCGCGGTGTCAGTCCGGAAGCGGCCGAGGAAAGCCTGAAAGCCCGTTCACCCGTTTACGGCCTCCTCCATTACGAAAACACCGGTGACGAACGCCAAGGCGACAATGTCGGCCGGGAGTGGGGCTACCGGGGTTATATTTCGGGAGCCGCGGCCGCCCAAGGGGGTGGGTTACCCAAGGCCATCTGGGACTTCACCTCCATACCTTCGGCCCTGGCCAACCGCAAAAGCGTAACCGCCGAGTTCACCTTCGACATTTACCGCACCACCAAGGGCTTCGAGAACCAGGGTGTGGGTATCGGCATAGTGTTTACCACCCGCAACTATGACGCCGAAAAACTCCGGTTGGAACGCGAAACCCGCGAGCGCGAGGGCAAGCCCTCCCTCAGCGTGGATGAACTGGCCGAGAAGTTTGGCTATTACCAACCTGCGGCGTCCATCACCTTCTACGACTACAGCACCGGCACGGTGGAGGTGCCCGGAAAACTGTTTGCCAACGCGCAGACCGGCCCCGCGGACAAGCCCCCCGTGATTGTCACGGTGACTTGCAAGGAGGCCACGCAATATGTCGGCATGGCCCGCTACGACTTCTATTTCCGCGAGGATGAAACCGCCAGGGGAGCCGACACCCTGCGTTTCTCCTGGAACTTTGCCAAGGCCTCGATGGGTCTCTGGCTGCGCATCCTGCTGGTCACCACCCTGTCGTTGGTGCTGAGCACCTATCTGTCCGGCGTGGTCAGCCTTCTGGTGGCCCTCTTCATCTTCCTGTTGGGTCAGTTCCAGGATTTCTTGCTGGCTCTGGTGCTGGGTCGCGTTTCCGGTGGCGGCCCGCTTGAGAATCTGTCCCGCCTCATCACCAACGAGGTGGCCGGCAAACAACTGGAGAACACCGCGCTCAACAACGTGATCATGAATACCGACCGCGTGCTGCGCGAGTTTCTCGGCGGACTGCTGAACTTCCTTCCGGAGGTCCAGTCGCTGTCATTCACCGAATATGTGAGCAACGGTTTCAACATTGGCGGCGCGGACCTGGCTGCAAACGCCATCCGCACCGTCGCCTACCTGCTCCCCTGGCTGCTGCTGGGCTATCACGCCCTGCGCGAGCGCGAGGTGGCAGGCCCGACATGATGGCGAGCCGGCCCGGCCGGCGCAGGGAAACACGGAAGAACCAACCCGATCCAAACGGAGCGGTGGCATGAATCGGCAAATTGTTTACCTGGTCGGCATGGGCGTCCTGCTGACGGTCGCGTGGCTCTGGCGCGACTCGGTTGTGAACCCGAACGCTGAAAAAAACGGCCTGCGCGAGCAGGACGTCGGCAACGTCGAGGTCACAGGCCGCGCCGTGGAGCTTGCGCTGACCGGTTCTCGCGGCATGGCCGTGGCCTACCTCTGGTACGAGGCCACCGAACTCCAGAAGAAAAATCGCTGGAACGAGGTTGAACTGGTCGTCCGCTCCCTCACCAAGCTGCAACCCCACTTCATCACACCTTGGCTGTTCCAGAGCTGGAACTTCGCCTACAACGTCTACGCCGAGGTGGATCGACCCCGCGAGAAGCTTTACTACCTTTCCCGCGGCTGCGAGATGCTGGCCGAGGGAGACCGCCGCAATCGCTTCAACCCGGACCTGCGTTTCAATCTTGGCCTGTACCAGCAGCACAAAATCAACCAGTCCGACGAGACGAACATCATGCGTTCGCTCTTCCAGTTGGCCTGCGTGCCCCCCGCCGAACGTGAACCCAGACGCTTCCAGGTGTTCGACGAGAAGGGTGTCGCCGGTGAGGCCGGCAGCGAGGTCCGCTGGAACCGTTTCCAATCCACCCGTGACGACATCCGCAAGGCTGATCCGTTGGCGGAATGGCGCCTGAAGCTGCGTCTGGCCCGCAAGGCGGAGATCGACACCATTCTCAATCTGCCGGAGGAGGAAAAACCTGCCCAAATGATTCCTGCCGACATGCAATTGTCGGCAACCGAACGCTCCATCGCATGGATGGACCGGACGGAGCAGGGGAATACAGGGCTGTTTGTGGTCCCACCGGTCGCGGGTGGCATGTGGGGAGCCATCGCATCCCTGCCCCTGCTCACGGATCGCGTGGTTGCGGCCGACGGCACGCTGATTCCCGAATCCAAGTTTGAGGACTATCGGAAAGCCAGTCCACTGGATGCAGCCTTGGCGGGCTTCCGCGCCGCGAGAGGCGACAAGGTGCTGGATCTTCCCGTTGCGTCCAGCCCCGCTGAACTAGACAAGTTACAAAAGCAACGCGACGCGATCGACCCGGCTGTTCCTGCCACGGCGCGGGAGAAATTGCTGGCTCAGTTTGACCGGGCTGAAAAGGAACTTGAGGCGTTCTGCCTTCGCTACCCTACCTTGGTTCGTCGCCTCAAGGAAGGCACCAGGCCCGAGTACCTGAACGTCCGTGCTGAAAGGGGCCGCGGGCGAGCCCGGCGCAGGACACAGTTTGTCTGTGAATCGGCTGACTCCTTCATCCGTTTTCTGGATGACAGCCAGGCCATTCCCTCACTTTATGACACCGAGGCATACCGACGGCCCGGCCCCAATGGCTGGCGCGCACCTGACACCCTGCCTCCGCTCAACCCCAACCTGCTGGCTCGTTTCCCCTCCGTGCCGGGCAAACCCGACCGCGTTCCGAACGTGAACGAGGAATATGATCCCGCGGCCCCGGTGCAGTACTACGCGAACAAGACCGAACAGTGGCTGAACGACCAGTTTGACGCCTGGGCTGCAGCCCTTGCCTGGTATCGATATGCCCAGGAACCGCTCCCCAAGGCCGGCGAATTCCCCGGGTCTACCCGCCCCATCGAAGATCGTGTTGCCCAGCGTCGGCCAAAGAACATGGCAGCCATCATCTTCCGCACCCAGCCAGGCCTGATGCAGGAGAAGATCGGTCAGCGATTGATGCAGGAAGGGTGGTTTGATCCCGATGAGGGCGACAACGATCCCGCCCGGGCCGGAAGCACGCTGGCCCAGGGACAGGGTGGCGGTTACGTCCTGCGTGACTGGATCGCGAACAAGCCTTTGGTGCTCGGCAAAGGCAGCAGCGTTTTGGCCCCGGCCATCGCCGAGACCGAACGTGTCTGGCGCGAGATCGCCAAGGCCAACAAGATGGTTCTCGATCCGCTGACCGAGCGGAACATGGACAACAATGCCAAACTCTACCGGGAAACAGTGCTTCTGACACCCGAAATGAAGGCCATGTACGAGGGGTCCCCCGAGCGGTTGGAAATGGCCCTTCGCTCCACACAACCCATGCATGAGCAACCGGAACTGACTTGGTCACCCGAATTGCGCCAGTCCTGGTACGACCACTACTACCTGCGCGAATATGATGCTTATCGACAGATGAGCAATTTCGGCGCGCACTACGTCCGGGCATTGGCCGAGAAAAATCCTGTCTTTGCTGTCGCCCGCAAGCGGTTTTTCGAAGCTGACACGCTATCCCGCTTCCAAGCCATGCTGAACGAGCGGGACGCCCTGAAGATTTTGCGCCGGCCGGATGCTCTCCTGGCCTACCGCGAGAAGGTGCTGCTCGAACCAAAACAACGCCAAGGGTGGTTCACCGACACAACCCTGCGTGTTCTCACCGAATACGGCAAGGAAGATGTCATTCAGGAAGACAACTATCTGTTGGAAATGCGTTACTCCCAGTTGGCCAAGGAACAGGAGGAGCCGCAAATTTCAGCAGCCAAGCGATTTTTGGGGCGCACGCAGGCCAGGCAGATGCTATCCGGCAATTTGGCCAATGCCGCGATTGGCAGCCCGGCACTTGCCCAATTGGCCAACTTGGCCCTGCAGCGTCGGGTGGATACGGTTTTGACAAAACTGGACGAGCAGGTGCCCTATGCATCGGTCTCACTCACCCCGCCAATGCTTGATTACTACGACCAGAACGATTGGCCCAGACAACTCGAGATCATCTCCTCCACCGCCAAGAGCGCGGTGGAGGGCCGTGATGGCGAGGTGACCAAGAACCGTCCCCCCACCCTCCCC
>CAWUOE010000015.1:0-19539 GCA_963923355.1 uncultured Gemmataceae bacterium
GGGCATCCGGGTCCAGCTTGGTCCAAGGACTCCAGTTGTCCCACGCCTTCAGGTTTTCCACCTGGACGAACACAGGCCCGGGGCCGGATTGGATGGTGATGGTCCGTTCCACCGCGTAATCGGCAGGCTGAAAAGCCACCACTACAGCCAGCAGGCAAACCGCTGCAGCCAGGATCATCAGGCCCCGGATGATCCACTTTTTCAAGCCCCGCATGGCTCCGTCCTTCCGGAATCAGTTCGTGTTTCGCATTGAAAAAAGCGCCCTGGCGGTGTGCCGGGGCGCTTGGGAACGATTCCGGTTGGGGACTGGATCAGGCGCTGAGCTTCGTCCCGTTTTGGAGGGTGGTCTCGCCGGGGATCTCCACCTTTTCGAACAGCGGCTTCAGCCCCTTCACCACTTCCTCGGTGACCACGAACTTGCCCTTCTTCTCCAGGTCGGGCAGCTCATACTGGATGTCGAGCATGACCGACTCGATGATGCTCCGCAGGCCGCGGGCCCCGGTGTCGCGCTCTAGGGCCAGCTTGGCGATGGCGGACAGTGCCGAGGGGGCGAACTCCAGCTCTGCACCCTCCATCTCGAAGAACTTCTGGTACTGCTTCACCAGGGCGTTGCGCGGCTCGGTGAGGATGTTGATCAGGGTGGACTCGTCCAGCGGGTTCAGCGGGGCGAGCACGGGCAGGCGACCGATGAACTCGGGGATCATGCCGAACTCGGTCAGGTCATCGCTGGTGACATGCTGGAGAAGCTTGCCAACGTCCTTCTCGCTCTCCTGCGCGGCCGAGCCAAACCCGAAAGACTTCTTGCCAATCCGCTTGGAGATGATGTTCTCCAGCCCCACAAAGGTGCCGCCGCAGATGAACAGGATGTTCGTGGTGTCAAGCTGGATGTACTGCTGCTCGGGGTGCTTGCGGCCACCCTGCGGAGGCACGTTGGCCACGGTCCCTTCCAGCATCTTCAGCAGCGCTTGCTGAACCCCCTCGCCCGAGACGTCCCGGGTGATCGAGACGTTCTGTTGCGTCTTGCCGATCTTGTCCACCTCGTCGATGTAGATGATCCCCCGTTGGGCGGCCTCGACATCGAAATCGGCGGCGTGGAGCAGCTTCAGGAGCAGGTTCTCCACGTCCTCGCCAACATAGCCGGCCTCGGTCAGCGTGGTGGCGTCACCGATGGCGAACGGCACATCCAGGATCTTGGCCATGGTGCGGGCGAGAAGCGTCTTGCCCGAGCCGGTGGGGCCGATCAGCAGGATGTTGCTCTTCTCCACCTCCACGTCGCCCGTTGTGGTCTGCCCCGCGAGGGACAAGCGCTTGTAGTGGTTGTGCAGGGCCACGGAAAGCACCTTCTTGGCGCGCTCCTGACCGATCACATACTGGTCCATCTTCGCGGTGATGGAACGCGGGCTGGGGGTGTCCGAGACCGCCGACTTGGTTCCGCCGCGGCGTCGCTTCTCCTGCTCGATGATCGATTCGCACAGCTCCACGCACTCACCGCAGATGAACACATCGCCCGGCCCCTCGACCAGGGGACCGGCGTCGCGGTAGCTCTTGCGGCAGAAGGAGCACGAGGCATTGCGAGCCCGGCTGGAACCGCTGGTGGGTTTCTTGCCGCCGGGGGGAAGATCCTTGGTCGCCATGCTTTCTCCCAAGCAACGGGACCCGTCATCGGGCGCCGTGGGTCCAATCCAAACGAACACGGGGCATGCCTTGTGCCGGGAAAACAGCAAAGCCGGAGGTCGAATGCGTCGTGTCGCGGGCCGATTCTATTCCCGGCCGGGCACGGGACGCAAGGCGGCGTGGGCGATGGATTTGAAACGGTCTCAGGAAGCACCTTTCTCAGCCGGATCAGCCCCCTCGACCGGGGGATTCTGCCTGGCGGAGGGAACCGGAACCAGCTGCTTCGCCAGTTCTTCCGGGGTGGGCTGGCCCTTGTTCGCCAGCGCATCCATTTCCGCCCGCAGGCGGGGTTCCAGCTTCCGTTTGAACCGTTCGAATTCCTCCGCGCTCACCAGCCCCTCTTCCGCCCACCGACGGTATTCCGCCATCTCCTCCTGGGCCGACAACATCGGCTTCTCGGATTGACGGCGCCACCGATCGGCAAGACGGAGGACCTGGGCTGCCAGAAGCAACACAACCACCAGGGCGATGCTGGCTACCAGCATGTCCGTGGCCGCATTCGCCACCAGCAGGTTGAGATTCCCCATCCAAGACATGATCAACATCGCGCAGGGCTTCCGTTGGCCTGTTTTTTCAGGGTCTGGTATCCGCCGCGCACTCGATTATACCCACGCTTCAAGGGCAGGTTTGGGACTTCAATCAATTCCGGAAAATCATCAGACGGAACAACCCCACCCCCTCCAATTGCAAGAAAAAAAGAATGCAGATCACCCAGATTCACAAAGTTAACGATTTTTATCCATTTTAACAGGCTCAACACCTTTCAGCCGTTCAAGCATGTCCGCCCACTGACGCCAACGGGGGCCGTTTTCATCCTCGGGGCGACTGCCCGGCAGGTGCCAGTTGACCAAGTTGAAGTGATCCCCTTTCCATACCTCGCAACGGTCCCCCCAATGGGCCGACGCCACCGACACCATGCCATCGTTGGGGCCTTCCTCGGCCTGAAGGATGGGTGTGGTGATCAGCCGGTGGGGGAACAGCCCCATCCTCCAGCTCCACGCGGGTGAAAATTCCCCGGCTACCGATGCATAGGCTACCCGCGGATCATCCGGAACCCGCGGATTGAATTCCGCCATGGCCGGGCGGGCCAAATCTCTCAGGGCTTCCAAATCCGCACCGAACCGGCGAAGCCACTGCTCCAGCCCAGGGGGCATTCGGGTCCAACCCAACACCCGGTCAGCAATCACCGTGCCCCGGTGGGGTGTCCCCAGCGTGGTCAGGCTCAGTACCCGGTCACCCAGCCCCAACCGGGATATGGCATACCGGGAATCCAAACCGCCCATGCTATGGGCAATCAGGTGGACCGGTTCCTTCCCCGCATGCCGCTCGATGAATCGCACCAATTGGCCCGCGCGGTGTGCGATCGGTCCCATCGGCGCCACCCGTGAGACATGCACCCGGTTCCCCGTCGCCCTCAGCCAAGCCGGAACCCCCGCGAAGTAGTTGACAACCGGCTTGCCCAGCACACTCACCTGATCGAATCCGAACAAGCCGTGGGCAAGGATGACCGGTTGAACCAATCGGGGGGCGGGAGGCGGGTAAACCTCGATGGACCGTCCGGATGTTTCAGGGATCGAGGACCGGATTTCACCCGCCATGGATCCCCCATCCTCCCATTCGGGTCAGGATTCGGCACCGGAAGGCCGCGCCTCTTCCGCACCTTTTCGGATACGCGGCATGATGGGCAGCATGCATAACACCACCGCCCCACCCAGCACGAATGGGAGCAGGGCATCCAGTTTATAGAGGCTCAGGGCCGTCAGGGGCCCCAAGATTCGGGCCATGGCGGAGCAGGACTGGTTCACCCCCAGCACCTCCCCCTGCCTGTGGTCCTCAGAACGCCGGCTGACCAGGGACTGCACGCTCGGTGTGAGGAGCGCATAGCCCACCACCGCCAGCACCAAGCTAGGTACCAGCACGGCCATCTTGAAGTACCAATCTTGGTTGGCCCGATGCAGGCCAACCACCAGTGCCAGCAACGCCACCCCGATTCCCATCAGGGTGATTCCCAGGGCCATGGCCTTTTCCTCAGGCACCCGTTTGGCCAGGCCCCGGTAAGCGCCATTGGTGAAAGCCAGCACCAACCCAATGCTGGCAAAAACGAGGAAGTTGTACTTCTCCACCAAACCCATCACATCCTTGTTCAGCAGGGCCAGTGTGGACTCAAACCCGCCAAAACCCAGCGTGGAGAGGAAGGAAACCAGCACCACAGGCCCCACCGCCGGGTCTTTGAGCACCTTGGAGAAAGCCTTGAGGTCAAACAGCTTGCGTGAGGAGGGAGGACCACCCGGTCGCCGGGTCTCCGGCAACTTGGCCAGCGCCAGCAGGAATGCAACGGCGCTCAGCCCGCTCGCCAGCCAACCGGTGATACCAAGACGGTCCGGGAACAGCAGCAAGGCCAGGAAACCAAGGATGGGGCCGAAGGTGAATCCGATCCCAAAGGCCGCGCCGATGAGTGCCATGCCCAGCTTGCGTTTCTCAGGCGGGGTGCAATCCGCGATGACCGCCTGCGCCGTGCTGATGGTGGCACCCGCGATGCCGGCTCCTGCCCTCGAAAGAAAAAGCAGACCCAAAGCCACCGCAGCACTGGCTGGCGACAGGTCGGAGGCGATCCCGAATACCGCGTAGGCCACCACCGAACCGGCAAGGCCCACCAACAATACCGGCCTGCGGCCGATCCGGTCCGAAAGGCGACCCCAAGCCGGGGCGAAGAGGAATTGCATCAATGAGAAGGAGGACATCAACAGGCCAAGGACCAAACCGGAAAGTTGACTGCTTTCACCCAGTACGGGTGTCAGGTACTTGTCCGCATAGGCTGGCAAAAGCGGCAGAACGATACCAAAACCAAGCAGATCAATAAAAACGATCACAAACATCAGCAGACGGGCCGATTTTCGGTCCTCCACCGCTGCCGTTGTGACTGGGTTTTCAGCCTCCGACATGTCAGTCCCTTCCTCCTGGGTTCAACCTTCTTTGTACCGGAACCGACCTTGAGGTGCAGGACCCACGCTTGCCCGGGTCCTACCCGCCCGGTTGAATGGGGTTCAGCCCGTCGAACCGCGCCCGTTCTATTTTCCTTCCGCCAGAAGGGGAACCCATGAGCCAGGACACGAACCATCAAGCCCCCGGCTGGCTGGTGTTTGACATCGAGACGGTCCCTGATGGCGACCTCATCGCCCGGGTGAAATATCCCCACCTGATTGACAACCCGAGGGAGGCTATCCGGCGCGCCATGGAAGAGGCGCTGTCCCGGGGCCGTGGCGACTCTTCCTTCGTGCCCGCCACCTTCATGAAGGTGGTCGCGGCCTGCGTCATCCGCGTCCGCAGGGATTACTCGGTCGAAAAGATGGTCTGCCTCGATGCCCCCCAGTTCCGCCAGCAGCAGGTGGTCGAACAATTCTGGAAGGGTGTCTGCTCCCACGCGCAGTCCCCCTTGGTGAGCTTCAACGGACGGGGATTCGACCTGCCGGTGATGGAGCTAGCCGCCTACGACCACGGCATCGACATCAGCGCCTACCTGCCCAGGCGCGAACGGTTCAAGGGGGCCGGCCTACACATCGACCTGCAGGAGTTCTTCAGCAATCAGGGCGCCCTGCGGTACTTCACGGGGGGCCTGAACCTGCTGGCCAAGCGGATCGGCCTGCCCGGCAAGCAGGGCACCACCGGCGATGATGTCTACGACTTGGTGGAGGCGGGACGCCTGGACCGGGTGAACGGCTACTGCCTGGCCGACACGCTGGACACTTATTTCGTTTTTCTACGCAGCCAGCGCATGCAGGGAAGGATCAAGGAGGCGCAGGAGGCCGAGCTCCGCCGGGATACACTGCGCCAACTGAGCGACATGAACCCTGCCTACCCGGGCATTGGCGAATACCTGGACCACTTCGGCAAGCAGGAATGAGGGGCATCCTCGCCCCACTTTGCCGGTCAGCGGGTGGGAGGGGCGATGACCGGTGGTGGAGTGGAAGGTACCGGGGCAGAGACGGTCGGCGGATTGGTGAAAGTCTGCTGGATCTGCCGGGCGTTTTGGTTCAGGGCGTCCGCCGTCTGCTGGAAGTTCTGCTGGACCGACTGGCCCGCCTGGCTGGCCTGGTTGGCCAATTGCTGCCGCTGGGAATTCAGGGAAGTCAATTGTCCCTCGAGCTGCTGCCTGGCCTGGCCGGTGCTGTTTTGAATCTGGCTGGTCAACTGCGCCCGCTGGGCATCCAACTGGCTGATCTGCGAATTGACCGAGTTCTGCAGTGATTGACCGGACTGGTTGATCGTGTTGGCCAATTGCGCGCGCTGGGCATCCAGACTGGCCATCTGGCTTTCCAGTTGCTGCTTGGCTTGGCCGGTGCTGGTCTGGATTTGGCTGGTCAACTGCGCCCGCTGGGCATCCAGACTGGCCATCTGGGTGTTCACAGATTTCTGAAAATCCTGCGAGCCGGACTGCAGCACATTGCTTCCCGCCTGCGCGGTGGCCTGAGCCTGTTGCTTGAGCTGGTCCACAGACTGCTGGGTCTGGGAACCAAAACGGAACAGGTTACTGGTGGTGGCCGGAGATCCCGAGGGATTGTTCTTGCACCCTGCCAGGAGCAACAACAGGGCAGAACCCTTCATTGCCTTTTCCATGAAATGGAAGCCGGTTTTGATGGGCAACATGGACAACCCTCGCGGGTGACGGAAGAGAATTTCACCTGTCGACCGGGCCATGCCCCAACCGCATGGGACAAATCAAGACCACCTGGCCATCAAATATCAGGCTGCCTCAAAAGCTATCACCTGAATCTGCGGGCAAAAGTGTACCCTGTACAGAGAAGCATCGGCCGGAATGGGGAACGCCTTATGGCAATTTGGTTGTCAGCATGGTTGACCCTTGGTTATTTCCCGCAAAACCCAACCTTTGCGGAGGATGTCGCCCCCATCCTCAACCGCCACTGCGTGACCTGTCACCGGCCCGGCGAGGTGGCACCCTTTCCCCTGATCACCTACCAGGATGCGAAAAAACGGGCCGGATTCATCAGCCAGATCACGCAGCAGGGAAAGATGCCCCCCTGGAAGGCGGAACCCGGCTACAACCGCTTCCATGGCGAACGAATACTTACCGCCCAAGAGAAAAACACCCTGAAAGCCTGGGCGGCAAGCGGTGCCGAGCCGGGCGATTTGACAAGGCTCCCGAAATCACCGCCTTTTGAAAATGGGTGGCGACTGGGCAAGCCGGATCTGGTTTTGCAAATGCCGGCCGACTTCACCATTCCTGCAAACGGGGGAGACATTTACCGCTGCTTTGTCTTGGCCACCGGCCTGGAGGCGGACAAGACGGTTGCGGCCATTGAGTTTCGCCCGGGCAACCCCCGGGTGGTGCACCACGCGCTGGCCTTTCTCGACAAAAGCGGTCAGGCCCGGGCGCTCGACGCGAAGGACCCCGGTCCGGGCTATGGCACCTTCGGCGGGCCGGGTTTCCTGCCGAGCGGTGGCCTGGGCGGATGGGCTCCCGGCAACATGCCTCGCCGCCTTCCGGAGGGCATGGGCCGGCTGATGCCCAAGGGGGCCGATGTGGTGCTGCAACTGCACTATCACCCCTCGGGTAAGGAGGAAAAGGACAGAAGCCAGGTGGGGATCTACCTCACCCCGCAACCCGCCCGGGATATCGTCGCCATGGTGCCGCTGCTGACCCGCGATATCCGGATACAGCCAGGTGAAAAAAGGTACCATCGCAAGGTTGAGTTCACCACCCCGGAGGCGGTGCGTGTGGTGGCGGTAACCCCCCACATGCACCTGCTGGGCCGGGAAATGAAAGTCCGGGCCGTCACCCCAGACGGCAAGGAGATACCCCTGATCTGGGTGCGGGACTGGAATTTCAACTGGCAGGACACTTACCAGTGCCGTGAACTGGTCGAGGTACCCGCTGGCAGCAGGCTGGTGATGGATGCCTGGTACGACAACAGCGATGCCAATCCCCTCAATCCGTCCACCCCTCCCAAACTGGTCACCTGGGGGGAGCAGACACACGATGAGATGTGCCTGTGCTTCCTCTCCCTGACCGCCCGCGATGCCGACAGCCTGCGAAGTGTCCGGCTGGCGGCACTGCGCCAGATGGTCAGCCCGAAAATGCTGCTCCAGATCCTGGGCGGCCGCTAGACCCATCCGCTGGAAAAACAGGCACCCCGGGGTTAACCTGTACCCCTGTGACTCCGGATACCATTCCCGGGGTCGACACTAAACGCTGACCCGTACGGAACCCTCCCCATGCCACGAATTCTGTCCCTTCTCTGCCTGACTGGCGCCTTGGCCATTGTCCTCGCCCCCACCCTGCGGGCCGACCAGAAGGACAAGGAAGACACAGCGCGGTCACACACCGCCATCAAGCCAGCTCCCCGAGACAAGGGCTGGATGCCCCGCCACGAAAAATTTGTGGAGATCGCCAAGCGCGGCGATATCGACCTGCTCTTCCTCGGTGACAGCATCACCGATGCCTGGGGTGGCGAGGGGCACAATCAAAAGGCGGCCGGCAATGAGATTTTCGAGAAGGAATTCAAGCCGAAAAAGGCCGCCAATTTCGGCATCGGCGGTGACCGCACCCAGCATGTCCTCTGGCGGCTGCAGAACGGTGAATTCGACAACATCCAGCCCAAGGCGCTCATGCTGATGATCGGCACCAACAACAGCAACGGCAAGGACAACACCGCCGAGGAGATCGCCGAAGGTATCAAGGCCATCGTGCGGGAGATCCACAAGCGTTCCCCCAAGACCCGCGTGCTCTTGCTGGCGGTTTTCCCCCGCGCCACCGGCAAGGACCAGGCCGTGAAGGATGCCCAGAAAGCCAAGCTCGACGCGGTCAACTCCCAGATCGCCAAGCTCGATGACGGTGGCAAGACGGTGAAATTCCTGGACATCGGCAAGAAGTTCCTCGCCGAGGATGGCTCCATCCCCAAGGAAATCATGCCCGATCAGCTCCACCTCAGTCCCAAGGGTTACCGCATCTGGGCCGACGCGGTCACCCCTGCCTTGGATGAGTTGCTGAAATGAGTCCCGCCCCGATATCCGGGGCCCTTTGATTCCAAGTTGTCGTTCATGTCCCGGGTCCGGGCTTTTCTCCGGGTCCGGGACTGGCATTGAAACTGGTGGCTTAATGGGTGCCACCTGCCCGACCGGCCACCGCGCCTGCCCCAGCCGTTTCATCCGGACCACCCACCGCATTTCCGTGACGGAGGCGCCCGGGCGTCACCCGCCGTTCCGGATGCCGTTCACGCTTCCGGTTGGTTCCCGATCCCCTAGGATGAGATCAGTCAGCCGGGTAAGCCCGTGAATAGGAAACCGAGCATGAAAGCCCTCGTCAAAAGCAAGGCGGAAGAAGGCCTTTGGCTGGAAGACGTTCCCGTGCCGTCCATCGGCATCAACGACGTTCTGATCGAGGTGCTGCGCACCGGCATCTGCGGTACCGACCTGCACATCTACGACTGGGACGAATGGGCCCGGAAAACCATCCCGGTGCCCATGGTGGTGGGGCACGAGTTTGTCGGCCGCATCGTGGAATGCGGGGCGAACGCCACCGGTTTCAAGGTGGGCGAGATTGTCAGCGGCGAGGGCCATGTGGTCTGCGGGCGCTGCCGCAACTGTCTGGCCGGCCGCAGGCATCTGTGCAAGGACACCTCGGGTGTGGGCGTCAATCGCCCCGGCGCCTTTGCCGAGTATATCGCGCTGCCCGTCACCAATGTCTGGCACCACGACTCCAAGATCGACCGTGACGTGCAGGCCATCTTCGATCCCCTCGGCAACGCCGTCCATACGGCTCTGCAGTTTCCTGTCTTGGGCGAGGATGTGCTGATCACCGGAGCCGGACCGATCGGCGCCATGGCGGCGGCCGTCTGCCGCCACGCCGGCGCGCGCAACGTGGTCATCACCGATGTCAACCCGTACCGGCTCGCCCTGGCAGCGAAACTTGGCGCCACCCTGACGGTGGACGTGCGCGAGCGCTCCCTGGCCGATGTGCAGAAGGAACTGGGCATGCGGGAGGGATTTGACGTGGGCTTGGAGATGTCCGGGAATCCGGCGGCCTTCCGAGACATGCTCGCCAACATGTGCCACGGGGGCAAGGTCGCCATGCTGGGCATCCCCGCCGGCGGGGAAATGTCCATCAACTGGAATACCGTGATCTTCAACATGCTGACCATCCGCGGCATCTACGGCCGCGAGATGTACGAGACCTGGTACCAGATGAGCGTCCTCGTCGGTTCGGGCATGGACATCAGCGGCGTCATCACCCACCGGTTCCCCTTCACCGATTTCGAAAAGGGATTCGAGGCGATGCATTCGGGGCAGTCGGGCAAGGTCATCCTGACCTGGAAGGAGGGCTGAGAAATGGCGGGCGGCAAACCACGGGACCGTTTCACCGAACACCTGCGCGCCCAGTTGGACGGTATCCGCTCCAGCGGCCTGTTCAAGGGTGAGAGGGTACTCACCTCGCCCCAGCAACCCGGGGCCACGGTCCGGGGAGGCAAGGGTGTCCTCAACCTGTGCGCAAACAACTACCTCGGCTTGGCCAACCACCCGCGCATCCGTCAGGCGGCCAAGGACGCGATCGACCGCTGGGGCTACGGTATGGCCAGCGTTCGCTTCATCTGTGGCACGGTGGAAATCCACAAGGAACTGGAGAAGGCGCTCGCCGGTTTCCTCGGCAAGGCCGACACCATCCTCTATTCCTCGTGTTGGGATGCCAACGGCGGCCTGTTCGAGACCATCCTCGGCCCCGAGGACGCCGTCATCTCCGACGAGCTCAACCACGCCTCCATCATCGACGGTATCCGGCTCTGCAAGGCCAGGCGGCTACGTTACAAGAACAACGACATGGCCGACCTCGAGGCCCGGTTGAAGGAGGCTGCCGACTGCCGCTTCCGCCTGATCGCCACCGATGGCGTCTTCTCCATGGACGGCACCATTGCCAATTTGCCCGCGATCTGCGATCTGGCCGACAGGCACGATGCGATGATCATGGTGGATGATTCCCACGCCACCGGGTTCGTGGGCGCGACGGGCCGCGGCACCCACGAGTTCCACGGCTGCATGGAGCGAATCGACATCCTCACCGGCACGCTGGGCAAGGCCCTGGGAGGCGGTTCGGGCGGCTACACGTGCGGCCCGGAAGACCTTGTCCAGATCCTGCGGCAGCGTTCCAGACCCTACCTGTTCAGCAACTCCCTGCCACCTCCCATCGTGGCAGCGTCGCTGGAATCGCTGAGGCTGCTCACTGAATCCACCGAGCTGCGCGACCGTCTTGAATCCAACACCACCTGGTTCCGGCGGGAGATGACCGATGCCGGATTCAACATCATCCCCGGCGTCCACCCCATCACGCCGGTGATGCTGGGCGACGCGGTGCTGGCCGCCAACATGGCGGAAAAACTGCTCGCCAAGGGGCTGTATGTGATCGGTTTCTCGTACCCGGTGGTGCCCATGGGCAAGGCGCGCATCCGCACACAAGTGTGCGCCGCCCACACCCCGGACGAACTGGCTTTCGCCGTGAACGCCTTCCGCGAGGCGAAGTCTGAACTCGGCGTCTGATGCTGGTGGACTGAAAGCACCGGGGGGCGGTGGAGTGATCCACCGCCCCCCGGCTGTTCAACCTGCCCGATCTCGGGCGGCTTGGTTTCAGTCGCATCCCTTGGTGCAGGACATGTGGCTGCCGGCCACCGGGAAGCTGTGGATCTTGTGGGCCTTGATCCGCCCGGCCAGACGGCCGAGCTTGCCGCAGCCGAGGCCACAGCCAAGGTCGCAGCCGTCGAACAGGCCACAGGATCCGCCGCAGTCGTCGATCGCGACTTCCTGCTCGGTGCAGCGGGTCACGTAGCGGGTGCGGGTCTCATAGGACTCGACGGGAACCTTGCGGCAAACCTGGCGGGTCTCGGTGGTCCACTCAGTCTTGCACACAGGAACCGTGTAGGTCTCCATGCGGCAGGTCTTCTTGCACACGCGCACGGGCTTCTGGTCCACCTCGGTGCGGTACACCTTCTTGTTCACGCACACCGTGATGGTCTCGGGCACGCACTCGGTGACGCGCTGCATCTTGGTGCAGGGGGTTTCGATCACCTGCGGGCAGGACTTCCAGACGCGCTTGGTGCGGGTGGGCACCGGCTTCTCGCACACGGGCTCGCAGCCCTTCACGCCACCCTTCATCGAGCCGCCCTTCACGGAACCGCCCTTGATGTCAAATCCGCCGTCCCAGCAGGAGTCGATCATCGGCTGGTAGATCATGGAGTCGCAGCCACCCTTGCGGCAGGGGTGCTTGGCGGCGAAGTGCTCCTTGATCTGATGGCACAGGGTGGGAACCTCGATGCATTCCCAGTGCCCGTTGTCCACCACCGTGCGCTTGATGGTCGTCACCGGCTGGCAGGTGGTCACCTTGCGGTAGACAGTCCGCGTTTCCTCGGTGGGAACGCAGTCAACCACCGTGCGGCGGCACTCGCGCATCTCGGTCACCCACTCGGTGTCGATCACCGGACGGGTGCGGGTTTCCTCGACCATCACCTTGTGCGGAACACGCACGGTCTGGTCGACCATCTCGGATTGCCAGGTGGTCACTTTCACCTGGTAGGTTTCGGGCACGCACTCCTTCACGATCACCCGGCGGGTGCGCGGAGCTTGTGGGGCCTGGGGAGCCTGTGAGGCTTGCGGGCGAACCGGAGCCTGTGAGGCCTGGGGCTTGGCAGGGGCCTGTGCGGCGCCTTGTGCGGCGCTCTGCTGGGCGCCCTGTTGGGCGGACGCGAATCCGGCCAGGGTAATCCCGGCCACCAAGGCCAGGGAACACTTCCACATCATGGATGCAGTCTCCGGGGATGCTTGCTGACCTTGTTCCTGGACGGTTCCACCCCCGCCACGGAATCAGTCAACGCCACGCAATTATTCCCCGAATCCAAAAATGGGAAGACCAGATAGTTAAAAAGCTGTGGGTAATATGGCTAGTTTTGGTTGGATAGTTAATTAAACGATTATTTTTTGGGTTTTACCGGTTGCAAGGGCAGCGGATCCTCCGTTTCCTCGTGTGCCTTGGCCAGTGGCGGGGTTTTCAGGACCACCCGCTTGCCCTCCAGCTTCTCCCGCTCCAATTCCATGCGTGCCTGGACCAGTCGGTTCTGATGGGCATAACCCTCCAGCACCATCCGCACCATCCGCTCCCGGATCGGGTCAGACGGATCGAGCCTGCCGGCTGAAAGCACAACAGGCTGCGGTTCACCGGCCGGAACCTTCTGGTCCAGCCGGACCTGCCTGCCAGGTGGAGGCTGTCGGCCGCGCAATCGCTCGGTGTGTTGCCAGGCGAGCTGGCGCACCGCGGCGTCATCCAGGGCGGACTGTTCCTCGATGGCCTGGAGCCAGGGATCGCCATGCCGTCTCCTGGCGTCGCGGGCGGCAACCATGCCATTGTTTTTCCAAAAGTTACTATAATAATCGCCTAAATAGTAATTACCTGTCCTGTCACGCCACGAGCACTCGATCCACGCGTTGGCGTTCCAGACGCCCAACGGTTGGACGGCACCCGGCGGCGAATCCGGCGCGGGATTGCCCCGAGGGCCGGTGGGCCTGAGCGGCGCGTAGGCGATTCCCCGTTGTGAAAGCCGGTGGTCGATGTAACCGTCGGAGGGAATGAAGCCGGCCGGTGTCCAGGTCTGGCGCTGCTCCTGCCAGACCTGCGAATCGGCAAGCCGCTCCAGCCGCCCTGGCCTCCAGCCATAGCGGTTCCCGTTCCAGTCCCACCCCCCCGGGCTGAAAAACAGCCCCTTCGACCGCTCATCCCGGGGATCCAGGCGCGGTGGCGTAACGGCGCCGGCGGGTCCCTGCTGCGGCGGGGCGGGCGTGTACTGCAGGAGGAAGGTGTCGCCGTCACCGCGCCACCAAAGCCCCCCCACGCGACGCCACTGATTGGCCCGAACCTCGGTCCAATACCCCGGCAGCCAGCCGAAACCGATTGGCGGTTCGCGCCAGCACCCGCTGACCCAGACCCAGTTGTTTTCCTCGCTGTCGCGCTCCCAGTAACCGCCAATCCAGATTTGCGTGGGTGTGGTTCCCAATCCGGGGGGAATTTCCAAAAGCGGTGGGGGGGGAGGCTCCTTCACCAAGTGGTTGCCGGAAAAATTCTGCCCGGCTCCTGCAGCGGCGTATGCCTCGTGCACGGGCCCCCGGCCCAGCGTTTCCGCCTCCAGAAAAGTCAGCTTGGGCCCCTCTTCTCCATCCCGGCCAGGGAGGGAAATCGGGCCCGGCACCTTGGGCGCCTGAAAAGGGAGCAGCATCAATCCAACAAAAAACCCCAGCATGCCGACCTCCACCATTCGGGGTCCACGGCCGGATCCAATCCGACACCGCTTACCCCCGAGCGGAGCTGGGAATCAAGTAGGAATGTCAAAAGGCACAAGGGCAGGCCGAATGGGCAAAATGGCAAAACGGCTCTAGGGAACCCGAAATCGAAAATCAGCCAGCGAGTTGTCGTTGAGATGCTCCAGCCAGGTCATCTTGTTCAGGACCGGTCTGTCGCGTTCCTGGACGAAGGTGCACCACAGGATTTTTAACTGGGGGCACTCCAAAAGCGGGCTGAGGTCGTTCACCCGAGTCGAATGGATATTCAGCACCCGCAAGGTTTTCATCCCGCGCAAGGGAGCGACTGATCCGATCTCGGTTCGGTGACATTCCATCGTTTCCAGGGGACAACCGGCCAACGGTTCCAGACTGGTCAAGCGGGTATCCTGGCACCGCAGGTGCTTCAGGGGTGTCCCCACCAGGGGAGAAAGGTCCACCACATCCGTCTTGTTGCACCACAGGATTTCCAGTGGCATGCCCCGTACCGGTTCCAGGGACTTCAAGGGCGTCATGCCGCACCACAGTTCACGGATGGGTGCGCCAGCAACCGGCGACAGGTCCCCGACGCCGTTGCTGGAGCATTGCAAAAACTCCAGGGGCATGCCGCGCAGCACACTGATATCCGTCAGCGAATCATTGAAAAAACATTCAAACCGCTTGAGTTTCATCCCCTGAAGCGGCCTGATATCTGCCAAAACCCCGTTGCGCTTGCTGGTGTAGGTGCCGATGAGGGCGACATTCTCAAGCCCGTCCAGCACCGCCAGCGGTGAGATGTCCGTCACCGCGTCGGTGCATAGTTTCAGCCTCCTGACGACACCGTCCTCCACACCGGTCTCAACCACTCCGTCAAACCCGGGGTTCTTCCTTCGCAGGGCCTCCACCACCGCGGCAATCTGCCCGTTTGCATCCAGGGAACGGACATGCTCCACCCACCGGGTATCCATGGCGGGCACACGGGCAGAAGCCGGGGATTCTCCCTTGGGGAGCGTGAAAATCGCACCCATACCCAGAAGTCCCAAAAGACTTGCCAAAGCCATCAATGGTCTGGAAACGGGCTTTCGTCGAAGGCAATCCCGCAATTCCGCCGCCAAACCGGCTGCGGAGTCGTGTCGTTTGGCGGGATCCGGTTGCAGGGCCTTGGCGCAGACCGACTGGACCACACTCGGGAGAGCGGTGTCCACCTGACGGGATCCGCCAACAATTTGCGCCCGCAAGGCGACTGGATCAGCACCTTTTTCCTCGCTGTAAGGCAACCGGCCGGTGAGCATTTCATGCAGCACCACACCCATCGCGTGAATATCCGCCTGCGGGGTGGCGGTATGGCCCAGAATCTGCTCGGGCGCCATGTAACGTAGCGTTCCCGAAAAGGAGGTTTGGCCCTGGGCAGCCCCTGGTTCTGCCGGAGAACGGGAGATGCCGAAATCCGCCAGAAGCGCCCGGCCGTGGTGGTCCAAAAGAATGTTCGCGGGTTTGATGTCACGGTGCACCACCCCCATCCGGTGGGCATAGTCCAGACTGTCGGCCACCTCGGCCATCCACCGGAGAATCTGCTCGCTCGACCAGGACCCGCCACGCAGTTCGACCAGGCTCCCGCCTTCCACCAGGTCGGTGACAAGGAAACGGATCTCCCCGTCCTGCCCGACATCATGAACCTGCACGATTCCGGGATGTTTCAATCCGGCGATGCGGCGCGCCTCGGCCAGCACTGCCTGGTCCGCTTTTTCTCCCAATGCCTTGGGCAACTTCAGTGCCACCGCCCGACCAAGTTGCCGGTCCCACCCGCGCCAGACCTGGCCGTAGCCCCCCTCTCCCAGAAGTTTTTCCAACTGGTAGCGACCGGCCAGCACCTGCCCCGGGTTCACGCGAACCGAGCTACCGGGCCCGGGTTTGCCCGCCGGCTTCGAATCCAGCGGACGGTTCAGCCATTCCGTCGCCCGCAACGCCGCCAGCCTCCGGGTGAACTCCACCAGAAGCCGCGGATGCTGCCGGCAAAGGTGCACCGGCGACGGTTCCTCGCCGCGCCCCAGCATCTCCTCTGCATCCAGGAGGAGATCTGAAAGCGTTTCCAGATCAGCCTGGTCGAGTTCCTTCGCTGTCACGATGAACCGCCTTGTACAAGAGGAACCGGGCGCTTTGCCAGCGCCGTTTCACGGTCCGAACCGAAACTCCCAGCAATTCCGCCACCTCGGACTGGCCGAGCCCCTCGTAATAAATCAGGTTGACCACCTCGCGCTCCTCTTCGGGAAGCAGTTCCACCTGGGCGTGGAATTCGGTCCAGTCGGACAGGTCCTCGGGCTCGTGCGCCCGGTCACGCAACTGCCCTCCCCTGTCTTCCGAGGCAACCCCGTCCGTGTGGTGGTTGGCTCCCGCGCAGGAGGGACCGAAATGGTGCTTGGCAAGATCCAGCAGCTCCCAGCGGACCTGCTGGGCAGCCAGGTTGAAAAAGTGCCGGACTGACCCGATTTCCATCGCCCCCAAAGCCCGGTGGAGGCGCAGCATGGCATTCTGGAAGACATCATCCGTCTCTTCCCACCGGCGGAGGGAGGGATAGGCGTGGAACATCTTCCGGGTGAGACGGCGCAACCGCTCACAGGCATGATGCAACATTTCTTCCCGGGCCGAGGCATCGCCACACCGCAACCTGTCGATGAGAAGGGTCAGTTGGATTTCGGTTCCAACCTGGGGGACTTCTGGCATGGCGAATAGGCGGGGAGGCCTGCGAAACAACAAGATTCCACAGCCCAATTCTACCAAAACCCGCCAATTACGGCAGCCAGGGTGAACCCTCTAGTGCCATACGAGCGAGCCTGTGCCATTGGGCCAAAAAATTATTTGGCGCCCAGCTCTCGACGCCAGCGCCCGATCAGATCCAGCGCTTCGTTGGCGCTCACGCGGGAAAGGTCCAGGGCCCTGATCTCTTCCAGTACCGGATCCTGGGAATTGGCAAACAAACTAGACTGGATGAGCCTCGGATTCTTGATCACCGTTTGGGGCGGTTCATGGGTGGCGGTGCTGCCGGCTTCGTCACCCCGCGCCCCGGCCCGGTAGGTTCGCTCCAGTTCCTCGAGCAGTGCCCGGGCCCTGCCAACCACCGCCTGGGGCACCCCGGCGCGGGCCGCCACGTGGATACCGTAACTTTTATCCGTGCTGCCGGGCCGCATCCGGTACAGGAACAGCACCTCCTTGGCCGTCTCGCGCACCTCCACGCGCAGGGCGCGGGCCCGTGGCATCCGCTCTGCCAACTGGGCCAGTTCGTGGTAATGGGTGGCGCATAGGGTCCTGCAGCCCACCCGCTCGTGCAGATCCTCGCAGATGGCCCATGCCAGACTGACCCCGTCATAGGTGCTGGTGCCCCGGCCGATCTCGTCCAGCAGGACAAGCGAGCGGGCGGTGGCGCCATTCAGGATCGCCGCCGTCTCGATCATCTCGGCCATGAAGGTGCTGCGGGCTCGGTTGAGGTCATCTCCAGCGCCGATGCGCGTGAAGACCCTGTCCACCAAGGCAAGGCGGCAGGATTTGGCCGGGACAAAACACCCCGCCTGGGCCAGCACCACCATCAGCCCGGCTTGCCGCAGGTAAACGCTCTTGCCGCCCATGTTCGGACCGGTGATCAGCAGCAGCATGCCGTCATCCGGCCCCAAGGTCAGATCGTTGGGCACCAAGGTGCCCCCCGGCAGCAGACCCTCCAAGACCGGGTGGCGCCCCTCGACCACCTGCAGTATGGGCGGGCCATCATCCGGCAACAGGTCAGGCCGAACACAACCCCGCTCCCGGGAGAATTCCGCAAAACCGGCAAGGGCATCCAATTCCGCCAGAGCCCCCGCGGTATTGCGCAGGCTGGCTGCGTGGTCCAGCGCAACCTGCCGCATCTGCCCAAACAGTTCCACCTCGCGCGCCTTGATCCGTTCCTCCGCGCCCAGAACCTTTTCCTCGTGATCCTTCAGTTCGGGGGTGATGTACCGCTCGGCATTTTTCAGCGTCTGACGACGCGTGTAATCCGGAGGAACCTTGGCCGTTTGCGCGTGGGTGATCTCAATGTAATAGCCAAATACGGAGTTGTACCCAACCTTTAGGCTCGGAATCCCGGTACGGGTGATCTCCGCCGCCTGGTAACGGGCCAGCCACTCCTTGCCTCCCTCGCGGGCGGCTCGAAGCTCGTCGATCTCAGCGTCAAAACCGGGCCGGATCACCAATCCCTCGCCCGTCTGCGCCGGAGGATCCTCAGCCAGCCCGCGATTCAGCAGATCCGCCAACGCGGGGCACATATCCATCCGGGCACCCTGCGGTGCCAGCGGATGGGCAAGCGTTTCCATGGCAAGAACTGCAAGCACCTCGGGTGCCAAAGCCAGCGCGCGCCGCACCGCGGCCAGATCCCGCGGACCGGCCCGCAGCGACCCCGCGCGTGCCGCCACCCGCTCCAAATCTCCGATCTCTTTCAGAAGCGAACGCAACTTTTCCCGTGCCGCATCATCAGCCAGAAGGGCCTCCACCGCGTCATGACGCGCGGTCACACCGGCGCGACCGGCTAACGGAGCCAGCAGCCAATCTCGGGTCAGCCTCGAACCCATGGCGGTGCGGGTTCGATCAATGGCCTCCCAAAGTGACCCCTCCCTCCCCTCCCGGGTCCCGGCCCGAACCAGCTCCAAACCGCGAGCGACCGCCTCATCCAGCCGCACCAGTTCACCCGTCTCGTGGGGTCTCAGTTCCAGATGCGCCTGACCGGCGGGCAAGGTTTCCTTGAGGTATGCCACCAGACCACCAGCGGCGGTCACACCGGGGGAATCTTCCTCCACCCCGAACCCGGCGACCGTGGAGACCCCGAAACGCTCCCGCAAGGTCTGGCGGGCACCCTCCCGCTCAAACTGCCAGTCGGGTCGCCGCGTCAGGCGGTCTTCCCGCACGCCCAAAGCAAGCGATTCTGCCCTTCCGGCCGTGTTGTCCGGAACCAGCACCTCGGCCGGGTCCAGCAGCCCCACCAGGTCCAGGGCACCCCCGCGGTCCATCTCCGCCAGCCGGATCGTTCCCTGGGCAACCTCCACCCAGGCCAATCCCAGCCTGCCGCCAGGGGTTGGGGCAACCGCCAGCAGACGGTTGCTGGCACGGGGCTCAAGCAGGTCATCCTCCGTCAGCGTCCCGGGTGTCACCACCCGGGTGACCTCCCGTCGCACCAGACCCTTGGCTTGTGAGGCGTCCTCCACCTGCTCGCAAACCGCAACCCGCAACCCCGCCTGCAGCAGCCGGCGCAGATACGCGTCAAGCTGCATGTGGGGGAAACCCGCCATGGGCATGCTGCCGTCGCGGCTGGTCAGGGTGAGTTGCAGCAGACCCGCCGCCCGTACGGCGTCGTCCTCGAACAACTCGTAGAAGTCACCCATGCGGAACAGCAGGAGCATGCCCGGGTGGCTGTCCTTGGCCTCCCGGTACTGCCGCATCATCGGCGTGGTCATGGCAATGGGGTCGCGTCGGGACGCGCTCAGCTAGCTTTCTGGAAATACCGGCGCATCAGAACCGCGTTGCCGGGGGCGAAATATTCCACAT
>CAWUOE010000016.1:0-19324 GCA_963923355.1 uncultured Gemmataceae bacterium
GGTCAAAGCCCGCATCGGGCGGTTGCTGAAGACCCAGTTTGGCCAATTCCACCTGAAGGGCCCGCTCGTCCTGCTGGACGGCCTGCTCAAAATCGGTGGGTTCGATCTCCACGAGCAAATCCCCCGGTTTGACCTGATCGCCGACATCCCGGTGGATGGCTTTGACTCGTCCCTCCACCTTGGCCGTGACGGTCACCTCCTCGTAGCCGAACAGCGTGCCTGTTGCCTCCACCGCCCTTTGGATCGGCCGTGGTTTCACGGTTTCCATGGTCACCACCACCGCTGATCCGGGTGGTCTGGCCGGGGCGGAGTCTTCCGGCAATTTTTCTCGTTTTCCGCCTTGGAATTTTCCGGCAAGGAAAAAGATACTGCCGCCGGCCATGGCGATCGTCAAAACCGAGTAGAAAGCCACACGGGTCCAACTCCTTCCAGACGTTCCGCCTTCGGGGCCTGTTCCCTTACCTGACTGGCTCACGATTCCACCTCGCTAAAAAATCCGAATCATCGGATTTATAGAATATTCATTTATTGAATGATTCGATGTGAGAACTATTTAACCTTTTCGCCGGCGGCTTCACCCATCAGGGCCTTCGCCCCGGACCCCGCGCCCCGCGCGATCTTGCGAAACAGGACCATGAAAATCTCCTGCTCTTCCTCGGTGAGCGACTCGAGCATGTTTCCCATGAACCGTCTGGTGAGGTCGGTCGCCTCCTGGAAGGTGGACCTGCCCGATTCGGTCAGCTCCACCCGGATGATCCGGCGATCCTTGGGAGATTTTTGCCTTGAAACGAGGTTCATTTCCTCCAACTCGTCCACGATGCCGGTGACAGTATTCACGGCAACGCCCAGCTCCTCGGCCAGCTCGCGCATGATCTTGGGGCCGTTTTCGCCGATGAACTCGACCACCCGGAGCTCCTGCATGTTCAGCCGGTCGTGCGAGGCGTTATTGGCAGCAGCGGTGTTGACCAGTTTGAAGTGCTTGACCAAGGCGCGGAATATGTCCCGCAGGTCCGCGGCTTTTCGTTCCAGAGGTTTCATCAGCCACCCGCCAGATTATTCGCCAATCGAACTATTCGATCATATTTGGATTGGCTGAAAACCGTCAAGCGAACCCAGAAATACCCCGGGCCGGAACCATGCTTGATGGTTCCGGCCCGGGGCCCAAGGCAAGATTCAGTTCCGTTGGCAAGGACTAGACGGGGCGCACCACGGACGTGCTGCGGTAGTAGTCCATCAACACTTCGGGCGACAGGACCCCGCCGCCCAATCCACTCTTCTTGACACCGCCGTAAGGGACCCCGTGCGCGAAAACATTGTGGGCATTGATCCAACTGTTCCCTGCCACCATGGCCTCGGCTACCCTTGCGGCACGCGCACTGTCACCGGTCCAGACGCTATTGGCCAGACCGTAATCCGTGTCATTGGCCATGGCAATGGCCTGTTCCTCGGTATCGAATTTAGCCACGTATGCCACCGGGCCAAAAATCTCCTCGCGGGCGGCGACGTTGTCCAGCGGACCTGTGAGCAAAGCCGGTTTGACATAGTTGCCATCGCATCCGGCCACTGTGGCCGGTCCGCCGCCGTAGATGCATTTTGCGCCGGTGGCCTGTCCTTTTTCCTGATATCCCAGCACGCGTGCCCTTTGTTTGGGGTTCACCACCGGTCCCATTTGGGTTGTGGGATCCAGCGGGTGGCCGATCTTGACCTGGTCGAGCTTCTCCTTGCAGCGGGCGATGAATCGGTCATAGACCTTGGACTGAACAAACCAACGCGTGGCATCGCAACAAACCTGGCCGGTGTGGAAGGTGATGGCACCCACCAGCTTGTCTGCAACACCCTCGACATCGACATCGTCGAACACCACTGCAGCGCCCTTACCGCCCAGTTCCAGTTTGACGGGAACCAGATTGCGCCCACATGCCTCGGCCACCAGCTTGCCGACCTCAGGCGAGCCCGTGAAGGACATGCGCTTGATGTTGGGGTTGGCTGACAGGGCCGCCCCCGCAGTCTGGCCACGACCGGTAACCACGTTAATCACCCCGTCGGGAACGCCGACTTCCTTGGCCAATCGGGCCAGGTAGATTGCGGAGAGGGAGGTGTCCTCCGCCGGTTTGATGACCACGGTGTTGCCTGCCGCGAGAGCCGGGGAAATGCCCCAACCGATCAGGAGAAATGGGAAATTCCAAGGGAAAATGAATCCACAAGCGCCCCAGGGGGCTCGATGGACGTAGGCTTCGTGCCCTGGCACATTCAATTTGGTACGCGGATGCACCCCTTCGGCCAATTTCACGAAGTAGCGCATGGTGTCGATGAAATTCTGCACATCCCCCTGGGCCTGTGCCTCGATTTTGCCTGCTTCCAGCGCCTCAACCTGAGCGATGATCGCCTTGTGCTTCTCGACCGCTGCGGCCAGTTTCAGAAGGATCGCCCCGCGGTCTTGCTGGGACAGGGCTGCCCATTTGGGAAAAGCGTGGTTGGCGGCCTCCACCGCCCTGTCCACATCGGCGGGGGTCATGTCGTGTATTTCGCCGATTTTTTCACCTGAACCCGGGTCAATGGTCGGTATCGTCCCGCTGCCAGTGCCGGTGAAATCCTTGCCGGCGACAAAACCGGGGAATGATTTTCCGGCCAGAAATTGGGCCACTTCGGGCAGCACCTTGAACTTGGCGGAAACACTCATGTTCCTACTCCTTGCAGCAAACTCACGGGCAATGCGGTTTATCCCGACTAAGGGGAAAAGAGGGCTCGACGGACTGAAGGCCCGTCAACGGCAGCATGGTAACACACCACCCTGCCAATCGCACCCGGGCAAGCCATGAGGGTGGTAATGCGACCTTTTGAATAAGCACTAGATTTTAGAAAATATCTTTTATTTTTATAAACATATCTCATTATCAACGTGCATGAAGTTGCTTATTCAGCTTTTTAAGCTTAAAAAATCATAGCAAATGGATGGCATGGCCTTGTCCCGGCAAGGGGTTTCTCTGGTAAATTGAACCTTCAGAGTCAAAAGCCCATCCGCCTGAATCTGGCACGGGTTTTCGACTTCCGCAACCTACGGCCAGCTATCGGGATTACCTCGGGGCGATCCGGTGAGTTTGCCTGATCTAAAGAGTTTCCCAGTGGGTGACCTTTTGTCGCAGGAAGAGTGCCAAACGGATCGCGGCCTCAACCGATCACGCCCCCGAAATGTTTCCATGGCCCAAACAAGGAACAAATAATGTCCGCGACGGCGCCAACCTCACCCCGCCGGGTGGAGGAAGTTGACTCAATCACCATTCGATTTGCCGGGGATTCGGGCGACGGCATGCAGGTGGCTGGAACCCAGTTCACCAATGTCTCCGCCATCATGGGCAATGACATTGCCACCTTCCCGGATTTTCCCGCTGAAATCCGCGCCCCCGCCGGCACGTTGGCAGGGGTTTCCGGTTTTCAGGTACACTTCGCCAGCACCGACATCCATACCCCCGGAGACAGCCTCAACTGCCTTGTGGTGATGAACCCGGCTGCCCTGAAGACCAACATCAAGGACCTGCTTCCTGACGGCATCCTGATTGTCAACAGCGATTCTTTCGGCGCCAACGACCTGGCCAAGGCGAAGTACGCCAACAACCCGCTGGAGGATGGCAGCCTCAAGGGTTTCCGGATCATCCGGGTGCCGATCGACACGCTGAACCGGGAAGCGGTCAAGGACGCCAACCTGGCGATGCGTGACGCCGACCGCTGCAAGAACTTCTTCGCGCTGGGCCTGGTGTTCTGGATGTTCGAGCGGAGCATGGACTCGACCATCAAGTGGCTGAACGCCAAGTTCGGTCGCAAGCCCGATGTGCTCAAGGCAAACCTCGACGCGCTGAAGGCCGGTTACAACTACGGCGAAACGGTCGAGTTGATGCCGGTGCAGTACCGGGTGGCCAAGGCAAAGATCAAACCCGGGACCTACCGTAAGCTCACCGGCAACGAGGCCTTGTCGATGGGTCTGGTTGCCGCGGCCCAGATGGCGGAAAAAACCCTGGTATGCGCCAGCTACCCGATCACACCAGCCTCGGACATCCTGCACACCCTGACCGAGATGAAACATTTCGGCGTGAAGACCCTGCAGGCCGAGGATGAGATCGCCGCCGCCGGCATGGCCATCGGCGCCTCCTACGGTGGTGCGCTGGGTATCACCAGCACCAGCGGGCCCGGGGTATGCCTCAAGTCAGAGGCGGTGAACCTGGCCGTGATGACGGAACTGCCGGTGGTCATCATCGATGTCCAGCGCGGCGGTCCCAGCACCGGGCTTCCCACCAAGACGGAGCAGGCCGACCTGTTGCAGGCCTTCTTCGGCCGCAACGGCGAATCCCCTGTCGCTGTCATCGCGCCGCGCTCCCCCTCGGACTGCTTCGACATGGCCTTCGAGGCGATCCGAATCGCGACGGAATTCATGGTTCCCACCTTTTTGTTGTCGGACGGCTACATCGCCAACGGCGCGGAACCGTGGCTGATCCCGAACCAGGACCAGTTGCCGAAAATCGCGATCAAACACCCAACTGCCCCCAACGGCACCGGCACCGGACAGTCCCATGAAAACGGGGCAGGGGAACCCGGAAAATTCCTCCCTTACAAGCGGGATGAAAAACTGTCCCGGCCTTGGGCGCTTCCCGGTACACCGGGTCTTGAGCACCGCATCGGCGGCATTGAAAAGCAGGATGTCACCGGGAACATCAACTACGAGGCTGGCAACCACGAGCACATGGTGCGGACCCGCGCGCAAAAGGTCGCAAACATCGCCCAAACGATTCCCGACCTGGAAATTGAAGGCGACCAGGAGGGTGACCTGCTGGTGATCGGCTGGGGCGGCACCTATGGCTCCATCGCCACCGCAGTGCAGAGGGCCCGCCGCAAGGGTCGCAAGATCGGGCAGGTCCACTTCCGTTACCTCAACCCTTTCCCCAAGAACACGGCAGAGGTATTCAAGAAGTTCCGGCATTTCCTTGTTCCAGAACTGAATGCCGGCCAACTACTGCTGCTTCTGCGAGGCATGTTCCTGATCGACGCCAAGGGCCTGAACAAGGTCCAGGGACGGCCGTTCCTTGTCTCGGAAATCGAGGATGCCATCGCCGGCTTCTTCAAGAACTGACACCCATTCCCACAACCACGACACACTGAGGAAAAGGCAGCCAACATGGCCACCACGCAATTGCCCACCTTGAAGCCAGCCGATTTCGCCAGCGACCAGGAGATCCGCTGGTGCCCCGGCTGTGGCGACTACTCGATCCTCGCGCAGACCCGCAAGGCCCTGAGCACACTCGACTTCCCCAAGGAGAAGATGGTGTTCGTCTCCGGAATCGGCTGCTCCAGCCGGTTCCCGTACTACATGAACACCTACGGGTTTCACACCATCCACGGGCGCGCACCCACCTTCGCCACCGGGCTGAAGATGGCCCAGCCTGACCTGATGGTGTGGCTGGTAACGGGCGATGGTGACGGCCTTTCCATCGGCGGCAACCACCTCATCCACTCGTTGCGCCGCAACGTGGACATCAAGGTGCTGCTCTTCAACAACGAAATCTACGGCCTGACCAAGGGCCAGTACTCGCCGACTTCTCGCCTTGGAACCAAGTCCAAGACCAGTTCCACGGGTTCGATCGATTCCCCGATCCGTCCGCTCAGCCTGGCGCTTGCCGCCGAGGCGACCTTCGTGGCGCGGACCAT
Source organism: uncultured Gemmataceae bacterium (assembly GCA_963923355.1). Classification (GTDB taxonomy): domain Bacteria; phylum Planctomycetota; class Planctomycetia; order Gemmatales; family Gemmataceae; genus UBA6894. Next base: position 5,695 of record CAWUOE010000016.1, read on the forward strand.
GGACATGGACCCGGTCCACACCACCACGATCCTGCAACGGGCGGCCGCCCACAAGGGCTCGGCCTTTGTTGAGATCTACCAGAACTGCAAGATCTTCAATGACGGCGTCTTCAACTATGTGACCGACAAGGCCACCCGTTCGGACAACGCGTTGTTCCTGGAACATGGCAAACCGATGGTTTTCGGGAAGAACCGCGACAAGGGGATCAGGCTGAACGGACTGGAACCCGAGGTGGTGACGATAGGTACAGACTGTCCGCTGGATGACGTGGTAATCCATGATGAGAAGGCGGCCAATCCCACCATGGCCTACCTGTTGAGCCGCTTCGCCAACCCGGAATTTCCCGAAGTTTTCGGCGTGCTTCGCCAGGTCGAGGAACCCACTTATGAGTCGATGATGGAAGACCAGATGCGCGAAGCCATTGCCAAAAAGGGCAAGGGCGATCTGCAGAAACTCTTCCGCAACGATGACCTGTGGACGGTGGAGTGAGGCCTGGACCTGCAGTTGTCAAACCATGCATGCAAAGAGGCCCGGGATAAGACCCGGGCCTCTTTGCCCAAACGCAAACCAGGAAACTCAAGAGCGATCCGGCGTATTTCTATTTTTCCATGCTGGTGATGGTTTGGGCCATCTCCTCAACATAGGTCATCAGATTTCTGCCAATGGCTTTTCCATCGTCCGTGTTGAACTGGACAGCGATGGCGTTTTTTCTGTCCGGGAAGTAAACCACCTCTGTGCGGTAACCGGGAAACCAACCACCATGGCCGTAGGTGGTTCCCTGCGCCGTATCCCGGATCATCACTCCGAGGCCATATTTCGCCGACTTGCCGGGTTTTTCACCGCCAATCCCACCCACGCCTGTCAGCATTTCCCGCAAGGTCTCACCCCTCAGCACCTTGCCCTCAAACAGGGACTTGGCCCAAACGGCCAAGTCTAGGGGAGTGGTGGCCAGGCCACCCCCAGCCCATTCCACCTGCGGGTTGGTCATCAGTTTTCCAGCTTCCAACGTGTTGCCCTTAAAACCCAAAGGGTTCATCGGGCCGCAAACTCCATTGGCCAAGCGAGGAATCACACGCCGATCAGATGCGATGATTCCAGTCAGTTGCAGCGGCTTCAACAATCGACGGTCAATTTCCTCGAACAGTGGCTTTCCACTCGCTTTTTCAAAAACCATGCCCGCCAGAATGTAGTGCGTGTCCGAGTAGGACCAACCTTCGCCCACAGGAAATGGCGGCTTGGCATCCAACACAAAAGAAAGCCTACCAAATGGAGTCCATTCCTTGTCGGCGTCCGCCCTAAGAGCTTCGACGAATCCTTTTTGCTCAAAGTATTCTGGAACACCGGCTGTGTGATTGAGCAAAGACCTTACAGTCATGTTTTTGGAATTCGGCAGACGATCAAACCAGGTTTCCTTCCCGATCCAATTGGATACCGGATCATCCAGACGGATTTTGCCCTCTTCCATCAATTGCAGTAGGGCGGCAGCGACGAACATTTTTCCCACACTACCGGCCAGGAGACGGTCGGTAGTTTTGAGTGCCACCTCCTTTTCGATATCCGTATGACCGGAGGCTACACCCGCGGAACGGCCATCCGCCAGGACAAAGCCAACGCATACCCCGGGGAACCGGGCCTTGGATCGCCAAGCTTCGATTTTGGTTTGAATTTTTTGGCAGAGGGCCTGGATTTCCGGGTCATTGGGTTTGCCAGTCTGCCAACTGGCCGAAACACACTGTGCAACCAGCAAGCTGGCCAGAATGGTAAGGACTGTTCTAAACAAGTGGCTAATCTCCTCTTATGAGCGCGCTTAACGAGGCGCCTTAAAGTTTTTGTAATCAATGCGTGGAAGGCTTCCAGCAAAATTAACCAGTGGTCAGGCCCTAACCGGAGTGTGCCCCGTGTCTTTCCAACCCATCATACCTTTGGGCTATTTGCAAAAATCCTGGGGATATCCACAAAGCGGTCAGGTTTTTGGAAACTGGCATGCAGTAGAACCGTATCGAGCCCTAACGGCACCTTTTTTGATGCGGGATGCCAGCCAAGGAAATGACTTTTATGAGATTCCAGCAGATTAGGGCTTTGGGACTATCCTCCGGCCAACATATTTCAGACGATCTTATGATCGAAAAATGACTCAGGTGCAACGTCCGCCGGTCAGTTTGAGGAAGCGCTTCAGGAAAGCTTGAGGGGAAAAATGAAACTGGTCGCGTTTGGCTTTTTTGCCGCGATTGCCACTCGCAAAAACCATTGGCGATTGGCTGGAAACTTATCGAACTATTCTTCATTTCTTATTTGGATTCAAGCCTTGGCCCTGATCGCAAACCCGATCCGCGCTGAGGAAATCGAACCCACCTGGAGTCAATTTCGTGGACCGAATGGCTCTGGCTATGGAGAACGATTTATTCCCCCGTTGAAAATTAACGGTCATCAGCCCACCTGGAAAATGGTGGTGCCTGCTGGAAAGTCTTCTCCAGTGATTTGGGGTAACCGGATTTTCTTGACGGGTGTGGAGAAAAATCGCCTGGTGACCCTGTGTCTGGATACCCAGTCGGGCCAGCCTGTTTGGAAGAGTGAGATCTCCGACATCAAGCTTGAATCGGTTCACCCCGCCAACAGCGTGGCTGCTTCCACCCCATGCGCTGACAAAGAACGGGTGTACAGCTATTTCGGTTCATGGGGACTGGTGTGTCACGACCATTCCGGCAAGGAATTATGGAAAATGCCGATTCCAACACCCCGCACCATGTACGGAGTTGCAACCTCACCCATTCTGCACGAGGACCGACTTTTTTTATTGCTGGACGATGATGGGGACCTGCCGGGAAGCAAACTGAGCCGATCAAAACTAATAGCCTTGGACAAGGCGACCGGCAAATCGTTGTGGGAAACGGGTAGACCCTACAACCGTGGAGCTTGGTCAACCCCCATGATCTGGAAACACGCGAAGGGAACGGATCTGGTCGCCTTGGGAGACGGCAGAGTGTGCGGCTATGACCCGATCAACGGTGAGGAGCGATGGCATATGGTCGGATTTGCCCGGGAGCCGATTGCGGTACCGATCGAGGGCGACGGAAAGCTGTTTGTGTCGGTATCCATGCAAGGTGGGCGCGGAGATTCCCAATTGGACCCCGAACCCTTCTGGAAAGCGCTGCTGGAATTCGACACCAACTTGGATGGACAAATCGGGCGCGAAGAAATCAGCACCCACTTCACCATTCCCCTTCGGCCGGAACTGCGGCCGGGGCATCCCGGATTCGGTATTCCGTTGCCCTCCGAGGCACACCAGCGGAAGGAACGCCAGGATGGGATGTTTTCCCGGATGGACAGGGACAAAAATGGATTCATCACGAAGCAAGAATACACAACGGACATGGCCGTCGGACGAGGTCGTCCGACCCTGGCTGCAATCCTGCCCGGAGGGGCCGGTAATATCTCGGAATCCCATGTGAGCTGGAAGCTGCACAGCGGCATCCCGGAAATCCCATCCCCCATCCACCGCGAAGGGCGCCTGTACATGGTGCGGGACGGTGGGATTCTGACCTGTGTGAAAACATCCACCGGTGAGGTGGTATACCGGGAACGTCTCGGCAGTCCGGGCCAGTACACAGCATCTCCAGTGTCTGCTGGTGGACATCTATTCCTTGTTTCGATGCAGGGCATACTGACCGTGGTGAAATGCGGCGACAGGTTTGAGATCACATCGAAGGCGGAGCTTGGTTCCCCCATAGAGGCGACACCAGCCATGGACCGGAATTCCCTGTATGTCCGAACCAAAGACACCGTGTTGGCTTTTCGCTAACTTGCCGCATCGCTTGGCAGGTTGAGCGACGAACCTGAAAAACACGGCTTCAAGTATCTCACTAGCCCCCCAAGCTGGGTGGGGAAAGCGGCCATCAAAACCCTGAAAAAACAGTTACTTCCGTCACCCAGAAAGTGACGCAAAAAGTGACGTACTCGGTGCAGGAAATGGTAGGAAATGACGGGAATTATGAGAATGACCAAAAGTCACAAGTCGTTGATTTGCCTGAACTTACCGCATTTTGCCAGATATTGCCTGATATATCTATCTACCCGGCTAGGATTCGAACCTAGACAAAGAGTGCCAAAAACTCTTGTGCTACCGTTACACTACCGGGTACCCGCCAGCCCCTTTCGGGACCGGACTTTTTTACTTTAGTTTCCGGGAAGTATCCGGGTCAAGATGATGGTGTGACGGAAAATGTTGCCTAGGCCAACAGGTCGGGCACGGGCTTGCCCCACGGGCAGACGAAATAGGGACGGTCCAACCTGTCACGGAGCTCCTGCTCGTGGGAGACGCCCAGGCACTGGTATGCCGTCGCCACCAAGTCGGCCGGGGTGAGGGGTGACAGGCTCGGATGGCCACCGATCTTGTCACTGGCACCGTGGACATAACCCCGTTTGAACCCGCCACCAGCCGCCACAAACGAGTAGCAGAAGTTCCAGTGATCGCGCCCGGCATCCTTGTTCACCTTGGGGCTGCGGCCAAATTCGCCTCCAATCAGGACCAACGTGCGGTCGAGCAGACCTCGGCCCTCCAAGTCCTCCAGCAACGTCCCGGCCGCCGCATCCAGTTGGGGGAGAAGGCTGCCGGAGAGCGCCTTGAAGTTGTTGCCATGTGTGTCCCAGGTGGCGTTGGCATGGGGTGCCCAACTGAGGCAGACGAGCCGGGTTCCCGCCTCAATGAGACGACGCGCCAACAGGGTGCTTTGTCCATAAATGTTTCGCCCGTAGGCATCACGCAATTTGGCGGGCTCGCGCTCCAATTCAAATGCCTGCCTGCTGGCCGGGGAAACCAAAAGCCGGAAAGCCCGGTCGCGAAACGGGGCTAGGGAGGGATCATCGCCTCCGGGAATATCGATGTTACCCAGCAAGCCTCGGCGGTCCGCCAGCCGCAGGCCGTCCACACCATCGGCCGGATCGAACTCCGTGAAGCGGAACCCCGGCGCACTGGGATCCCGCAATACATACAAGGGATCCCCCCCGCGTCCGGCGATACCACCGGCAAAACCCGGCTGGGGGGGGCCTCCCGCACCTTCCTGGGTGATGTAAGGAAGGCTCACATAGCCGGGGACCAAGGTTCGGGGCGGGCGCAACTGTGCCGCAATACTGCCCATGGCCGGATGGTCCGTCGGACGGGCTCCTCCGCCGAATTCGCCCCTGTCCTGGCCGGTCAGCGCGCAATAAACCGCGGCGGCGTGTGAATTGTTCACGCTGTGATGCATGCTGCGGATGACCGTGAGGCGATGCATCTGGCGAGCCAGGAGCGGCAAATGCTCACCAAACCGCACCCCTGGCACGGAGGTGGGAATGCCTCTGAAAGGCCCGCGGATTTCCGCAGGCGCATCCGGTTTCATGTCCCAGGTGTCGAGATGGCTGGGGCCACCATTAAGGAACAGCACAATGGCGTGATCGGCCATGGCAGGTGTGGAAGTCCCATCCGCCGCACGCAGCGCAGTGGACCTGGCAAGAAGTCGATCCAGCCCAAGCGAACCGAATGCCCCCAGCCGTACCAAGCCGCGCCGCGAAAGGGATTGGAGGGGTATTGCCATGGCTTGATCACCGGGAGATTCCAAGGCTAGGAGGGCATTAAATCATACCACCACGCACCGCCTTTGGGTAATTGCCAGGAAACCCGGCACCCAAACACCAAGCCGGATGGGGATGAGCCCACCCGGCTTGGCGACCGCTTCAAGCGCGAGGGATCATCCCTTCAGCATGTCATCATGGCGCATGCCGGAAGGTGGCAGATCGGCCTTGCGGCAGGCGGCGAGGGCCGAGACGGCACCCGCATGCTGCTCGGCATCGTTGTCCTCCCACTCGATGTTCACGGCGCCGCTGTAACCGATACGGTTCAGCTCGATGAAGATGTCCTCCAAGGGATTGGCATCGCGGGTGGAGCCGGCTGTCACGAAGTTCCAGCCGTTGGCCCAATGGCCCATGGGACGATGGCCACCCAGACGGCCGGCGCGGCAATGTTCGCGGGCCACCCAAACACCCTTGATGTGGGCGCTGTGGATGTAGGGCGCGAACTCCCTGATGAAATCGATCATCGACACATTCTGCCATTCCATGTGGGAGCCATCGAGGTTGAAGCCCACCACGCCCTCGTAGCCTGCCTTGTTCATGTGGTTGATGTAATCGGAGGCACTCTCGATGTCGCCCATCGCGCGCTCCGAGGGATGGCACTCCAGATCGAAGGTGGTGCCGTACTTGCGGCAAAGGTCCCACACCGGGCCGAAGCGTTCGACCAGCAGTTGAAGGCTCACATCGCGCACATCGGGGATGCTGTGGCCATCCAGCCCGGCCGGAAGCGGCGGGAACAGGAACCAGTGGCTCCAGCAATGAGCGGGGGAACCGACAAAGCCGGGGACAGCCACCTTGCGGTCCTGCAGCTTGCCCAGGTGGCCGGCATAGCGAACCGCGGCGAGCAGGTCCTTCTGGGACTCCTCATGCATCAGCTTGCCCACCTCCTCGGGCACGAAGTAGGGGTTCGTGCGGGGAGGATGGTTACCCTTGTCGCGCCAGGCCTTGTAGGCCTTGCGGGCCTCGGTGTGCGGAGCCATGAAGTTCAGTGTCTTGGCGGATGGTTCGTCACCCAGGATTTGACCCTGCAGGTGGGTGGCCACGGTGAAAATCTCAAGGCCGTGGGCCTTGGCCATGGCAACGCGCTCAGCGGCGTATTTGGCGGCCCCGTCATCCGTGTCACACCGGCGCAGATCCAGTTCCCACGAGGCCTCCTCCCAGCCATCGAACCCGGCCTTCTGCAGGAATTTCACCCACTCGCCGAAATCAACATTGCCAAACTGGCCGCGAACCAGGCCGATCTGGTGGTGAGAAGCTTTGCCCGGACGATGCTTGGCAGTCTGGTGGTAACCCACGGCACATTCCTTTCCACGGAAAATGAATTGGAGAGGGGAACGGAATCTGCCGTCACCCCGGTTCAAGAGGGATCATACACCAGCCGAACACGGCCTGCGACAAAAAGGAGCGCCGGAAAAACGGGCCTTTCAGGCCGATTGGACGGGCTTTTCCTTGCGGCGGCCCTCGAAGCGCTGGTCCAACCGGCGAAGGCCCCAGGCCAGCGAGGTGGTGGAAATCCCGCGCATCAGCAGGCTGACCGCCACGAAGGTGCCCACCACCCAGATGGCGGATTCGGGCCATTCAGCGGCGATGAGAACCCCGCACAGGATGGAAACAACGCCCGAAACCAGGCTCACTCCCCAGTTGGGGACCCGCGTGAAGACCGCCATGCAGGAGCGGAACACTCCCGAGACAAACAGCATGGCCGCGAAGAACAGCGTGAACATGCCCAAGGCCTCGATGGGCCGGGATATGACCAGTAAACCGAACAGGATATCGAGCAAGCCCACCAGCAGGTAGAACAGGACGCCCTGCCAGCCACGGGCTGAAAAGGTGGTGCCCAATTCAATGATGCCACCAAGCAGGATCATCCACCCGACGAAGAGGGTGGTGCCCAAGGAGACCGTGAAAGGTGTCGCCAGGGCAACCAACCCCAGAACGATCATCAGGACGCCCCAGGCGAGGATCCAACGCCAGCGGGAAACGATCTCGTGCAGCCCCTCGAGCAACAGCGGCATCACCATGGTTTCACCCACCCCGGGACTGGATTTGGACAGCAGAAAACAAAAGGACCCAGGAAATGTCCCGGGGTCCTTCAAGATTAGCACACCGCGCCGGGTGGAAACAGGATCGGTGTGGCCAGATTCTCAGGGATGATCGTCACCCGATCCCAGCACCCTGTCCCCCGAATGGATGCCGGCCCTGGGCCAGCCCATGGCGTTGAGATAGATGTCATCACCATTGGGCAGCTTGCGATCCGCCTGGAAGGTGACATGGCCGCCCTGGTGCAACACATTCTGGCCGCGCCCGCCGTGGTTAGGGCTGTTGCCCCTGGCCCCGGCACCCAGGGAGCGAGGGCCCTTGTCAGCCAGCAAAGGGCTTTCATCGCCATGGTCCCTTCGGGGACCCACCAATTGGCCCTGGTCATTCCTGTGTCCCAGGGTGTAGGCGTAGGAGCCGCCCATGGCCCGGGCCACGCGGCCGAATCTGGCAGCATCCTCCCGGTAAATCCTCTCGAGATCGGAACGGCTCGGGCGGGCCGCCGGGATCGGGTCGGCGCAGAAGGAGTGCTGGGTATCGGGCAGCAGCCCCTTCTCCACCAGTGAGATCAGATAGGTTGCCGCCGCCCCGTGGGGGCCCGCGGAAGCGAGTTGCGGGTATTGCCCATTGTGGCGACCCGCATACTCGTTGAATGCGACTCCGTAGTTGCGCATGGTGTCCTGGCAACCCACCTCACGGTTGCGAACCCACGCCTGACGGATGGATGGGAAAGCCACCATCCCCGCCACCATCATCACGCCTGCAGCCACCACCATGTCGGCCATGCGCCAAGTAGCCCAGTTCCAGGCCGGCTTGGGAGGAGCGGGAGCCTTGCGCATACGGATGATGGTGGATGAATGGACCTCACGCGCCTGGGCGACCCGGGCCAAGGTGCGCTGCGCCAGGTTTTTTGGCGGCTCAACGGTTTCCCGGTCCAACGGGGCCAACGCGGCGCGCAACCGGGACAGTTGACTGGCGTAGGCCGGGTTGTTTTCGACCAGCAGCCGGGCCTGGATTGCCTCAGTCTCGTCAAGGCAATTGAGCGCCAAGCCCACCAGCAGGTGTTCGACAGACAATGGAGAATCCGCCATGGCAATGGTCCCCGCGCGCGAGGGGGAGTCAATCCCTGGGAATCGGGGCGTCTTCCGCCCCGTCGGTGTGGCCGCGCATCTTTTCAAGCAGTCTGCCGACCGCCGCATGCAGCCTGGATTTCACCGTCCCAACAGGTACCCCCAGCACCTCCGCGATGTCCTTGTATTTCATCTCCTGGTAGTAAGCCAGGAGCAAAACCTCACGGTACAATTCCGGCAAACCCTCCACGGCCTGGCGGAGAGCCTGCCTTTGTTCCTCCAGGCTCAGCGCATCCTGCGGTGACTGATCCCTGGAGACCAGCAGATCGGCCAGGCTCGATTGGTCCGCCTCAGCCCCAGCCGAACCCTTGCGGTCCAGGCTGACGGCACCGCGGCGGTTGACCCGCCTCAGAGCGTCCACTGCCTGGTGGGTCGCGATGGTGTAAAGCCAAGGGCGCACCGGACGGCCCGCCTCGTATTGGTCGAGTTTTTCGAACACCTTCAGGAAGGTGTTTTGGAAAACATCCTCGGCCAGGGCCGCGTCATTCAAGTAGCGGCGCAGGTAACCGTAAAGCTCCTTCTCATAACGATGAACCAACGCGTCGAATGCCCCGCGGTCGCCACCACGGGCAGCCTCAAGCAGTTGTTCGTCGGTCGAACCGGCCGTGGGGCCGGTCGCCTCCGCTTGGACTGTCTGGGGCACTCATTCCTCCCTTGGTACGCCGGGCCGAAAAGGATGGTTCGGGTCAAATTCCCATTAAAAATAAGCGATATTTTTATATTGACAGATCTATCCAAAAATCCCCAGTTATTCCTTGTTGTCCAGTTCCAGATCGATTCTAGGAAAAAGCGGGGCCACCTTGCCGCCCACCAGTTCGGCGGTCACCCGGATATCCCCCGCCAAAACCGGGGACTGCAAGGCATCCGCCGTGGATACCTTTGAGAACGGTTTGGCAAAATTGAAGCCGCCGTAGAGAGTCTCAGCCAGCTTGGGCAGGAAGGGCTTCAGCAAAACGGCGGCCACCCGCACTGCCTCCACCAAGTCATGCAGCACCAGGGCCGCGGCCGCCTTGTCGGTTTTCACCAGGGACCAGGGGGCCATTTTCTCGGCATGCTGGTTGGCCGGCACCAACACCCCCTGCCACACGGTGGCCAGGGCTTGGCTGTACTGCAACGATTCCACCTGCTGACGGAACCGCGCCACCAACTCGGCGCGCGGTGTGTCACCAACCGGCAAAACCGGCAGTCGACCGGCTGTTCCATCGAGAACCGCGTTGAAATTGCGTCCCACCAAGCCGGTCACCCGGCTGTAAAGGTTGCCGAGGTTGTTGGCGAGGTCGGAGTTATACAGATCGGCGAAGCGCTTCCAACTGAATTCGCCATCCCCCGGGAAGGGGCACTCCCTGAGGAAGTAGTAGCGGAATGCCTCGGCGCTGAACTTGCGCACAATGTCCATCGGCTCGACCAGAGTTCCCAGGGACTTGGAGATCTTCACGGTCTCCTGCCCGCTCTTGATGTAGACAAAGCCATGGCCGAAGACACGCCTGGGTGGCGCAATACCCGCAGCCATGCACATGGCGGGCCACAGGGCGCAGTGGAAGCGGGTGATGTCCTTGCCGATGACATGCAAATCCGCCGGCCACCAGCGGTTGAATCGTTCCATATCCGTGCCGTAACCCGCGGCGGTGATGTAGTTGAGCAGCGCGTCGAACCAGACATAGATGGTGAAACGTTCATCCCAGGGCAGGCGTATGCCCCAGTCCTGGCCGGAGCGCGTGATGTTCACATCCAGCAGTTCGGTCTTCACGAGGTTGATCACCTCGTTGCGGCGGGACTCGGGCTCGATGAATCCGGGATTCGCCTCGTAAAAGGACAGCAGCCTGTCCTGAAACCTGGACAGGGCGAAATACCAGCAGTCTTCCTTGCGGCGGACGGCGGGCACCCTGTGCGCCGGGCATTGGCCATCTTCCAACTCTTTTTCTGTCTTGAAGGCCTCGCAACCGTCGCAGTACCAGCCCTCGTAGGCGGCCTTGTAAATGAAGCCGGCGTCGTACACCTTCTGGATGAAGGCGCGGCAGCCGGCGTGGTGGCGGGCCTCGCTGGTCTGGATGAAGTCGTCGTTGGAGATGCCCAGCGCCGACCACACCTCCCTGAACTCGCCGGCCATGCGGTTGCAGTAGGCCTGGACATCCTCCCCCAGCTCCTGGGCGCGACGGGCCACCTTGATGGTGTTCTCGTCGTTGCCCATCAGGAAAAAGACCTCATACCCCTCCATCCGCCTGTAACGGGCCTGCACATCGGCGCCGATCTTCTCGAAGGCGGTGCCGATGTGGGGCCTGCTGTTGGGGTAGTCGATGGCGGTGGTGATGAAAAATCGATGGGCCATTCCCTGCGGGCTCCCGGTTCAGGGTCGAAGACTCAATAAACCCAATTCCTGCCAGTCTTTGTACCGGGAATCGGGTGTCCCGCCCTAGCCGAAAGCGTCGGAATTGGGTGATAATCCGGCAAATCAACCAATAGCGAAAGCTATGCAACCCGTTCTCTTTGAACGTGGATTGCCGGCGAATGGACTACCCCCGGCCCGGCCTGCTAGCCTGCACGTATGGCCGATCCCATCAACCTGGATCACAATGCGACCACCCCTTGCTTGCCCGAGGTGATCGAAGTGATGGCTCCATGGTTTGGCCATGCCGCCAACCCCGCCAGCCCCCACCAGATTGGAAGAAAAGCCCGCCAGGCCCTGGAGGATTCCAGGGATCGGATCGCGGGCCGTTTGGGTGCCTGGCCGGACGAGGTGGTGTTCACTTCCGGAGCAACCGAATCCAACCAGGCGGCACTCATGGGCCTTGCGCCTCCCATTCCCGGAAAGAAGCCCCCCACCCTGGTGGTCTCCAAACTGGAACATCCCTCGGTGGCCACTCCGGTGGAGTTGCTGGCGTCCAAGGGAGCCGGCGTGGTGCCGCTCCCGGTCAATCCGCAGGGAGAATTCGAGCCAAGCCTTTGGACTGGATTTCCAGAGGGTCCGCTCTTGCTCATCGCCCATTTGGCGCACCACGGGACGGGAGCCATCCAGCCGGTGGCGGAACTGGTGCAACGCATGGTGGAATCAGCCACCGACCAGGTCCGGTCGCACACGGATGCGACCCAGGCGGTGGGCAAGATCCGGGTGAATTTCCACAAGCTGGGTGTGGATACCCTGGCGGCCTCCGCCCACAAATTCAACGGCCCGGCAGGCATCGGCCTGCTGCTGGTCCGCCGGTCGAGGCCGTGGGCTCCGCAAACAGTGGGTGGCGGCCAAGAAATGGGCCGCCGCGGGGGAACACCCTCAGTGGCGCTGGCGGTAGGCATGGCCTGCGCCCTGGACCTGGCCCATGACCAGATGGCGGCCCGTCAGGCCCGTTGCCTGGAACTGCGCCGGGCGTTGCTGAACCGGTTGTGGTCCACCAGCGGGCCGCTGGAGGTGATTGGTCCACCGGAGGGGAAAGGCTTGGCGCACACCTTGCTGGTGCGGTTTCCCGGGGTGAAGGCTGGTTTGGTGGTACTGGGTCTGGATCTGGAAGGGGTGGCAGCCAGCACAGGCAGCGCCTGCGCTAGCGGCAGCCAACGACCTTTGCCCGGGCTGGAGCTGGTGGTTTCCGATGACGCGCACCGGCGCGAGGTGGTGCGCCTGAGCCTGGGGCATGAGCAAACCCTGACCGACATGGAAAGTGCGGCTGACCGCATTGGCCGGGTGTTGCGCCGCCTGAGGGGCGACCGGCAATGAGCTGGCTGCGGCTGCCCGAGAACCGGTTGGCCTGCCAGGCGATCACATTGCTTGGAGCCGGGGGAAAATCCCCCCTGCAGTTGATGGTTTGGGGGCCGCCAGGCACGGGAAAAACCAGCCTAACCACCCGCTGGCTGAAAGGAATGCGCCGGGCGAATCCGGAAGCGCGGTTGCTCCGTGTGCAGGCCCAGGATCTGTCGATGCGGCTGCGCGGGGTGTTTGTGCCACCCGGACAGCCTGTTCCCAGATCGCGCCTGGCCGGCCTGCGCCGCGCCGACGGATTGGTGCTCGAAGACATCCATCGGTTGACGGTCAAGCGTTCCGCGGCGCTAGGCCGTCTGCTGGATCACCGCCTGGCCCGAGGCCTTCCCACCCTTTTGACAAGCAGGGAACCGGTGGGACGGCTGGATCTGGAGGAGAGCACCCGGGATAGGCTAGCCGGAGGACTGGTGGTCGGTGTGCAGGCTCTGGGAATCACCTCGCGCCTGAAGGCTTTGGAAAGGCAGGTGCCCGGGTTCAAGGTCCGGCTAAGCGGAACCACTCGGGACTGGATGGCCCGACAGACCGGCCCCTCCTGGCGGGGGCTGGCGGCGGTTGCCAAGGTCCTGAAATCACGACTGGCCCCGACCGGTCCCACCCTGGACCATGGAGCGGCCCGCAGGCTTTTCGCGGATCTGGAAAAACCGAAATTACGCGCGCCCGACCTGATTCGCCTGGCGGCAAGACATTTCGGCGTGACCGAAACCGCGTTGAAGGGGAAGGGGCGGCAACCCAGCCTGGTGCTGGCCCGCCAGGTGACCATGGCCATCCTGCGACGCCACACGGAGCTGTCGCTGGAGAAGATCGGGGCGCTGTTGGGCGGCCGCGATTCGGCCACCGTGCGTCACTCGCTGGCCAAAATGTCGGAAACCGCCCACCCGATGGCGCTCTCAGCGCTGCGGGAACTGAGCCAAAGGGCGGACGGGTAACATGAATTTATGTAGAGATGTTTTTTAATATCTTGCCAAATCAAACTTGCTAGCTGTTTAAAAGGCTCAAAATTTCACCAATTTTCTTGTGCGCCTCAATCGGGTGGCGAAGCGGTTGATCAGTGCGGATAAGGTAACGGTTCTGGCGGCCGACCTTCTCCCTTTCGATCACACCGCCGGATTCCAA
>CAWUOE010000017.1:0-19323 GCA_963923355.1 uncultured Gemmataceae bacterium
GATGTGTATAAGAGACAGAACATCGGCAGGTGCGGGGGCCAACCTTTGGTGATTTTGCGGCGGAATGCGAAAATTTTTCGCAAACAGCCTGAATCATTGGACTGAAGCCGCCTTTTTGGCAGGGCAAAGGGCGTTGGCTGGCACATATTTTGAATGCCGGGGGCGGGCATGGCGCAAGTTGTCACCATCGTGGGGGACGGGGCATGGGGCACAGCCATGGCTTGGGTACTGGCTCAGAAAACGGGGCGTCAGGTCCGAATTCTTGGCACAAGGCCGGAAACCACTCTCCATTTTCAAAAAACCCGAGAAAATATCCGCCTGCTGCCAGGCATCAAGGTTCCGGATGCGGTCAGCATCCTGGTGGATCCTGCCGAGGCTTTTGGCAATACCGACGCAATCTTTCTCGCGGTGCCAACCCAATATGCTCGTCATGCCCTGAGTCAGGTTCGGTCACATTTGCCTTCGGGCGTGCCGGTCATCAGTTTGGTCAAGGGGATTGAGATTGGGACCTTCCTCCGGCCGAGCCAAATCATCAGCCAGGAGTGGGGCGCTGATGTTCCAGTGGCGATTTTGAGTGGTCCCAGCCATGCGGAAGAAGTGGCAAGGGGCCTGCCTGCGGGAGTGGTGGTTGCTTCTGACCGGCCTGGATTGGCGGTTGAAGTGCAGCAATTGGTGGGGACGGATCGTTTCCGCGTTTACACCAACGATGACCCGGTTGGCGTGGAACTGGGTGGAGCGCTGAAAAACGTGCTGGGTATCGCTGCCGGCATGGCGGATGGTTTGCATTTGGGGGACAACGCTAAATCCGCATTGATCACACGGGGTTTGGCGGAAATGAGCCGTTGTGGTGTGGCTTTGGGGGCCAAGGCGTCGACGTTTGCAGGCCTGGCCGGGATGGGTGACCTGCTCACCACCTGTTTCAGCCCCCATGGCCGCAACCGACAGGTGGGTGAATGGTTGGCTCAGGGCGAAACCCTGGAAACCATACGCACCAAAACCCCCAAGGTGGCTGAAGGGGTTACAACCGCCCGGGCATTGATTCCAAACCTCGAAACCATCGGCGTGGAAATGCCAATTGCGAGAGGGGTCTATTCCGTGCTTTTTGAGGGAATGTCGCCCCGGGCGGCTGCCATGGGACTGTTGCTTCGCCAGCAAAGGCCGGAGGATTGCTGATGCAGCCTTTGGGTTTCGCAAACCTCGCATTGAAGGAGTGGAGTGGCGTGATCCAAGCCCTGATTGAGGGCAGACCCACCCTGCTGCTCCGCAAGGGGGGGATTGCGGAACAGGGTTTTGAGTTGCATAGGGACCCTTTTTGGCTTTTCCCAACCTGGAGCCACCAACAGGAGCAGGGGCTGCGGGAGGATGCCAGAAGGTTTATCCCACCTCATCCTGACCCTGGCGTCGTTTTTTTGCAGGGTTGGGCCTCGGTGAAAGGGGCATGGAGGGTGAGGGAGCTCCCACTTTTGGACAAGCTTTACCCCTGGAATGTTCTGAAACCGGAAACGGTTCGAAAACGATTTGAATACCGCTACCCGGGCCTGATGGTGTTGGCTTTGGAAGTGTTCCGATTGCCTGTTGCGAAAGAGGTGGTGGCCAATCCGGCATGGGAAGGGTGCCATAGTTGGCTAAAGTTGGATACCTCCCTCGAACTTGTAGCCGGAAAATCTTGCCTGAATTCCGCAGAATGCAATGGCATGGTGCAGGGGGTCGAGGGTATTCTTGGCAAATCCGAGGTTTGACCCCAGGGATGCGGGTCTTGCCTGGTGATTCCAAGGATGGAGTCCGCCCATGTCGTTGATGCCTTTGTTTTCCCTGGTCTTGTCCCTTTCATTGGGGCAAGATCCCCTGCTTGGGGAAGCAAAAGGCAGCAAGGGCGGAAAGGCCTCTCAGCAAACCCCTCCCAACACCCCGTCGGATTGGCTTCGGGTACTGAATTCTGGCAGCACCCATTCCAGTCTGGGGCAATACCTGGGTGGCAAACGTTTCGGGTATGAGATCGAGACCGAAGGGCCGGTCCTTTGGAATGGAAAATTGGCATGGCGCATCGTCGAGGAAACCGCCCGTGAGGAATTGGCGGACGGCAAACCGGTTCACGAGACCTCCCAGACCACCAGCATCCATGCCCTGGAGGGGGAAGGCCCCCTCATCTATTTCCACCAATTAGTGGAGGAAAACGGCAAGCGCACGGAGCGTGTTGCCACGCCCTCTGGCCAAGGGGCGGGTTTAAAGCTGGTGGTTAACCGTGATGGCCGCCAGGAGACCCGGGAAGTAGAGCGGCCCAAGGCAAGCCTTTCCCACACAATCCGCATGAACGCCTGGCTTTCTTCCAACCCGGAACCGGGCACACGCATGACCTCCTGGGAAACTGAGTGGGATGATGAGAATCCGAATCGACCCACTGTGTACACCTTCATTGGCAAAGAAAAGGCTGAGGGTGCGTGGGTCAATCGCGTGCGATGCGAGATGGACGGGGCACGGATGGACTGCCTGGTGACAGACCAGGGCAAAACCCTGTCCATACGTGTGGGGCCTCTTCAACTGAAACAGGAACCTGAAAGCCTTGCCCGGAAACTTCAGGCGGGTGGGGTCGACTTGGCGGAGGCGTTGTCCATCCCTCTCGATGGGTTGAAGGACCCCAAGCTGGCTCCCCGAGTCACCAAGGCTGTTTGGTTGATGCGTGGATTGGAGGATTCCGGTTTCCGTTTTCCGGAGGATCAACGCCAGAAGCTTATCAACAACCCCAATGACCCCAAGGGAGCGATCCATTTGGTCACACGGGGTTCACCGTTGTCGGTTCAAAAGGAACCACTTGCCGAGGCGGAAAAAAAAGCCATGCTGGCCGCAACGCCAACCTTGCAGGCGGAGGATCCGAGGTTGAAGGCTTGGGCCTTGAAGCAGGTGGGGGTGGCGCAGTCGGTGCAGGACAGGGCAGCTTTGTTGGTGGGGGCGGTCAACCGCCATTTGGCCAAAACCATGGCTGCCAATGCAGAGGATGCCTTCAGTGTTTTGGATCAGGCCCGAGGGGATTGCACCGAACACACCTTGCTGTTTGTCGCTGCTGCCAGGGCTTGCGGTATTCCGGCACGAGAGGTCACCGGATTGGTTCCCGGGGAAATGATGGGGAAATCGGGAACTCGTCTGGCCATGGTTTGGCACGCTTGGGCTGAGTACCACGATGGAACCGGGTGGAAAGCCGTGGATCCCACGTGGAACCAGGCAAGTGGCGTGGATGCCACCCATGTCAAACTGGCAACAGGTCCCACTGACTGGAGCTGGATGAACCTGCTGGGGGTTCTTCGAGTGAATTTGGAACAGGCGGAATTCAGCCGCTAAGTTCTTTTCAGCCAACGAATTCCTGTCCACAAGTGTTACATCTTGGGTGGACTTGGCAGCAAAAAGCCACTTTGTTGCCCAAAGACCCGAAAAATCGTTCCAAATGCACGTTCATCCCGGCAAACCTTGCTTGCGGATGAGGCGAAATCCGGGGATGATTTAAACTGGGCGAATCTGTCATTCATTCGCCGGAATGCTGTGCCATTGCTGGAGATGGGGAAAATTCCCCAATCCGACTGGCATGGAAAAGAACAAAACCGCTTTGAGGGGGGTACCCGGGCATGCGCGGCATCACCAAACAAGCCAATGGTAATTCCAACCGTTCCGGTTCCTTCCGCCGTTGGGTCGCTACCTGTTTGGGAACCGCTTTGGCCGGTTGGTTTTCACTGGCCCCGGTACGGGCTGAATATATCTTTGTCGTGATTGATCTGAACAAACCCTACTCGCCACTCATGACGGCCCAATTGGGGGGTGGCATGGGCATGCCAGGGGGCAGTGATGGAATAGGTAGTGGTGAGTCTATCGGTGGAATGGGCATGGGCGGTCCCGGCATGGGAGGCCCTGGTGGCCGCGGTGGAATGGGTATGGGCGGTCCAGGCATGGGAGGCCCCGGAGGGGGTATGGGGCCCGGTGCGGGTATCGGTATGGCTGGTCCCGGTATGGGGGGGCCTGGAGGTCGCGGCGGTATGGGCATGGGAGGTCCCGGTATGGGGGGCCCCGGTGGCCGCGGTGGCATGGGTGGTCCCGGCATGGGAATGCCTGGCGGAGAAGGTATGGGAATGCCTGGCGGTGAAGGCATGGGGCTGGTTGCGGATGTTTCGGTTCCCGATCTTTTGTTTGCTGTCGTCGAAATCAATGATCCCAAAAGGGACAACAAGCTGCTGAATGTCCCCCTGCAAGGGGTAAACGTGCGCCGTTTAACCACCAACCGCGGTGAGGCGGTTGTTATCCAGTCGCCTACCAATCCGGTGGCTTTCGAGAGATTGGTGGATGATTCGCTCAAATCGATGCCGTCAGTTGCCCAGAGGTTGATCAACTTCAAATCGAGCCTCAACAATCGTCCGCGGGTCGAGCAGGTGCTGGAAGGTGGACGATGGGCGGTTGAGCACGGTTTGTACGAGGAATTTCTCAAACTGATCAATGACAGTGATCCCAAGGTGGCGGCCCTGCCTCAGGCCCAGGCATGGAAAAAAGTGGAAGCGGCCTTGAAGGCTCCTCCCGCTTCCTCCAGCCAAACCGAGGAGGTCAAGGCACGGTTTCCCTCGGCTCGCCAGCGGGTGGATGGGGAATTTTGCACCATTCTCACCGAGGTGGACCCCCAAAGTCTTGCCCCTGTTCAGGAGGCGGCTGCCATGGTCGACAAGCAGGTCCGCCTGCTTTATGCCTGGTTCGCCTTGCAGGGGCAGGCCCTACCGGCATTGCAGCAAAAATTGGTCCTGGTGGTGTTGGAAAAAACCGAACTGCCCAGTTTGGAAAACCGTTTTGATGACGTGCACGGCTACACCTCGCCGCAACTGGGAGGTTATTCCGTGATGTCGTTGCGGGATGTGGACCCCAAATTGCGCCAATTGTCTTCCCGATTGGACCAATACGCCCGAACAGGCTGGGACTTGAGGGGCCTACGGAAATTGGCTGACAAATCGTACCCGACTTTTTTGGAAAATGGGCAAGTTAATTCTGGAAAGCTGGGAGAGGTTGCCTATGTTTCTTCCATGAACCTGCTGAGGGAAGCGCTCCAACAGGAAGAGCGCCGTGCCTCCGCAGGTTTTATTGTTACCACCCAGGCTCTGCCCCGGCTTCTCGGCCTGACGCCCTCGGTTCGACCGCCCGCCTGGGTGGAATACGGGCTTGGTTCTGAGTTCTCCACCCCGGCAGGTACTCCCTGGATGGTGCTCGGCGGTGTGAACACCCTGCACCTGCCGGTCTTCAAGGAACTGGTCAAATCCAAGAAGCTGGATGCCCCTGAGGTAACCCTGCGGTCAGTGGTAACCGATACCTATTTCCGCCGTGCAGCCGAGTTTCACCATGACAAGAATCTCCATAGCAAGGCGAGGGCTACGGCTTGGGGTGTGACCCATTTCCTCCTGCACAAATATCCAACTGATTTCACCAAATACATGGGTGAATTGAACAAGATGCCCCGGGATATCGAGTTGACTGAGGAGCAGCTTTGGGGCTGCTTCCAGCGGGCTTTCCTGCTGAACAAGGGAAAGACCGAAGCGCTCGCCCTGAAAGACCTGGCTGCCGAATGCGACGTTTACCTTCGCCAAGCCAAGGTGGAAGGAGAGCGTATTTTTACGATGCTTCGGCTTAGCCAGGAGGAACTCGGGCTGGAGAGGTCCGATTCAAAGGACGCCCGCGCCAACGCCATGCGGGAGGCAAACGGCACCCTTTTCAGCAGCAGTGCGTTTATTCAGGAGGCCCAGAAGGCCGCGGCAGGGATTGGTTCTGCCGGTGGAGCTGGGGGACCTGCAGGTGGTATGCCGGGTATGGGCGGAATGCCAGGGATGGGCGGCATGCCAGGGGCACCGGGGGGCAAAGGGCCCGGATTGGGCAGCCCGGATGGTGGCGATCGTTGATTCACGGTTTTCCGCATGGCCACTCCTTTCGTTACCAGGCGTCGTGTCGAATTCTCCGACACGGATATGGCTGGGATTGCCCACTTCTCTCGTTTCTTTTTGTGGATGGAACAGGCGGAACATGATTTTTTGGAAAGCCGCGGCCTCAAGGTGGTTTTTGAAGATCAGGGGCAACGGCATGGCTTTCCCAGGGTCAGTGCCACCTGTGATTACCAGAAGCCAGTCCGCTATCGCGACTGGCTGAGCATACTGGTGACGCTCGAAAAAACCGGCCGTTCCTCACTCCAGTACAGATTCGATTTCTCAGTGGAGGGTGACCCCGCTCCAGTGGCGACTGGCCGCCTTTCCACCTGCCTTTGTCATTTGGTGGACGGAGGGATGCGTTCAGTGCCCTTGCCCCCATGGATGAGGGCGTGTCTGGAAACTTCCGCCGGAAAGGCGGATTGACCCATGAGCGAAGCTGGTTACCTGTTCCGTCTAAACGCGGAACTGGGCAAACGATTGGGCCGCCTGAAGAAGCGCACAGTTGGTGACGGTATCCCCGATCTGGGAAAACAATCCGAGTATTTGGCCTCTCTGCAATTGGCCTGTGGTGGTTTTCCCGACCGCGAGGGGGAACCCGATCTCTATTACACCGCATTTGGATTGCGGGGCATGGCGCTCCTGGGGGTTCTTGACCTGGAGCGAGCCACTCGGGCCGGTCAATGGCTCGCGGGTCACTTAAATTCCCAAGCAACGGTGGTGGACCTTCACGCCCTGGTCGAATCAAGCCTGCTGGTGAGCTTGGCCGGGGCGCCAGATCCGCTTTCCACAGCGTCACCGGATTGGCAGGCCCGGTTGGCCGATCTTTTGCAGACTTTTCGCACAAACGATGGCGGCTATGGCAAAGTCCCCTGGGCGGCCTCGGGTAGTACCTATCACAGTTTTCTGGTGGCCCTCACCCACCCCCTAATGGGACGAAAGGTACCAGATGTTCCCAGCCTTTTGTCGTTTCTCTCCGGTCGGGAGCGGGCGGATGGAGGCTGGGTCGAAGCTCCTGCCATGCGGAAAAGCGGCGCTAATCCGACTGCCGCTGCCCTTGGTTTGCGTCAGATGCTTGATTCACCGCTGGAACCGGGCAGGCTGGAACAGACAGCGGTTTTCTTGGACAGTTTGGCTGGCACCGATGGAGGATACCGGGCCAATAGTTCCATCCCTTTGTCAGACACCTTGTCCAGTTTCACGGTGGCTTGGAGCCTTGACCAGCATGGTTTGGCCGAACGCATCCGGACAACTGCCTTGGCAAGGTATCTTGAGATGGTCGCCCTTCCGAGTGGTGGATTCAGGGCCGGTGTTTGGGATGCCGGTGACGATGTGGAATACACCTTCTACGGTTTGGGCCTGTTGGCCCTGGTTCACGGAACCGAAGGCACATGAACGATGAAGGACTGGTGGCACGGGATGTTTGCCGTACATTTCCAGGTCCGGAGGGAGGTCTGGCAGTTCTCCGATGTGCATCGATAACGATGCAGCCGGGTGAGGCCGCGGCCATTATTGGTCCTTCCGGTTCCGGGAAAAGTACCTTTCTGCATGTGTTGGGCGCCTTGGACAAGCCTGATTCGGGCACCATTCTTCTGGATGGTTTGAATCCCCTGGAATTGGATGCCAACGGCTTGGCGGATTACCGAAATCGGCAGGTAGGCTTTGTTTTTCAGGATCACCACCTGTTGCCCCAACTCACAGTGCTGGAAAATGTATTGGCCCCGGCATGGGCCAACAGTGGCAAGGCGGCACCCGCGGTGGCAGCCCGTGCTCGAGGCCTTCTGGATCGGGTGGGGCTTTCTGACCGACTGCACCATTTTCCCGCGCAGCTATCGGGTGGAGAAAGACAACGCGCTGCAGTGGCAAGGTCTTTGGTTATGGTTCCCCGACTCTTATTGGCAGATGAACCAACCGGAAACCTCGATGCGCGGACGGCTAATGAAGTGGGAACACTGCTACTGGAATTGGCAACCGAAAAGCCGTGTCGACTCCTGGTGGTCACCCATAGTTTGGAACTCGCATCGCGTTTCCCCCGGGTTTACCGCATGACCGAAGGTGGGCTGGTCCCTGCCGGTAACGGGGTTGCACCATGAACCGGTTGTCCAGCCCATTGGATCAGTCAGGTGGCGGTCTGCCCCGGCTTGCACTCCGAGGGTTGTGGTACCACCAGGGTTCGCACATCGCCACTGCCTTGGGGATTGCGGTTGCCGCGATGGTGTTGTCAGGGGCCCTTCTTGTCGGGGATGCCCTGCGGGCCGGTCTGCTTGAACGGGCCTTGGGCCGCCTAGGTTGGGTGGATAGCACCCTGACCACCGTCAAGCCATTCGGGCAAGATCTTGCCAAGGCCCTGTTGCCAGCAAACAAGTCAACACCCGCATTGACCCTTTCAGCAAACCTGCAGTGGGAGGGGAATTCGGGCTCCGTGGAAACCATCGGCCATTTGACAGTGATGGGAGTGGAAGATGGTTTTTTTGGCGGGGATATTCCTGATGGATGGCCCGAAGAGGGAGTCTGGTTGGGATCTGATCTGGGAGAAACCGCTGCTGGCCTGAAGCCGGACCAGCGTGTAACCCTGCGCGTAGCCAAGCCCGGAGGTGGGCCTCCCCGCGAATCCCTGTTGGGTCAACAGTCATCAGATCAGGCAGTGGTTGAGTGGGAACTCCCGGTCCGGGGCCGGATTGGCGGTTTGATGGACCGTTATTCGCCCCGAAGTTCATTAGCCCCTTCACGATTGGTCGTGGTTCCCCTGGAGCGTTTGCAGGTCCGGCTGAATCTCAAAGGGAAGGCCAACACACTGCTGGCCCGGGGCGATGCCGTGGATTTGAATCACCAACTGTCTCCCTTCCTTCGTCCTGAAGATTTTGGGCTTTCCTTGCGGGGGCCACTCGAGCGAGCCCGGGATCAGGTTACCCAGGCTCGGGCGTCTCGCAATCCGCTGCTGCGGGCCTTGCCGCGTTTCACCGCCAACCAGGCATTGCCTGGAAAGGGTGGGGATGACGAGAAAAACCTCGCGGTCTGGTACGAGGCTAACCGGGACTATCTTTTGGTGGAAAGCAATGGGCTCTATTTGGGCCAGCAGGAGGAAGGCGCGGTATTGCATGCCGCGGTATCCATGGGTTTGGAATCGGCCCGGGTATTGGTCCATTTGGCCAATCGCCTGGAATCCGGCAATCGAAAGGTTCCCTACTCAGTGGTGGCGGCAGTGGAAGGAGCACCTTCCCTCTTGCCGGAGATACCACCCTTGGGGGGGGATGGGATCGCCCTGCTCGACTACAAGGGGGCCCCTTGGGAAGGGTTGAGGGATACTGATCCGGTCCGGCTTAATTATTTCCCGGTGGAGGACACCACGCCTCCTCGTGAAGCCCCACCTGCCACATTTCGATTCGCCGGAATTGTCCGTCAAATGGGTATGGCCAACGATGCCGAGCTTTCTCCAGCTTTTCCCGGCATCACAGACAAGCTCGATATGGCTAGTTGGCAGGCTCCTTTCCCAATTGATCTCAAGGCTATTTCCCAAACAGATGAGTCATACTGGCGTGACTATCGCGGGGCCCCGAAGGCTTACATTTCCTTGGAAAAGGGCAAGGAATTGTGGGGGGGGAGATTCGGTGTTCTGACGTCCATACGAGTGAGGCACCCCCAGGGCCGACCGGTGGAAGAATGGTTGGGCGAATTCAGGAAATCGGTCCGTGGCCTGTTGAATGCTGAGCAAGCCGGCCTCGTTTTCCGTCCGGTACGGGAACAGGCGCGATTGGCGAGTGCCGGAAGCAGTGATTTTGGTGGTTTGTTTCTGGGCTTCTCATCCTTTTTGCTCGTGTCCGGTTTGTTGTTGGCTTGGCTGTTGATGGGGCTCGGTTTGGAGCGCCGTCGAAGGGAGTTTGGTGTGCTGGCCGCAACTGGATGGCGTCCTTCAAGGATCAGCCAATTGCTGGTGTGGGAATTGGGTTTGGTCGGTCTTGTTGGGGCAATCGTGGGTGCTTTGGCGGGAGCCTGGTTTGCACCGCGGATGATTTCCATCCTGCTTGCGGCGTGGCCGGATCCGGAACTGGCACGCACACTCCGCCCGGTGGTGAATCTGACCAGTTTGCTCGCGGGTGGGTTCACGGCTTGGTTGGCTGGGTTGGCCGCTGCATGGTTTTCGGCCCGAAGGTTGGGACAGCAATCCCCCCTGTCCCTGTTGCAGGGGGATGGTTCAGCCGGCATGGCCGGCGGATGGGGTAAAAAAAACGAGTGGCCCTTGTGGTCGGTTTCCCTGGTGCTGGTGGGTTTGGCTTTACTGGCTGTCTCACCGTGGCTTCCCCCCGGAGAACCTCAAGCGGGTGGTTTTTTCACCGCCGGGTTGGCCATTCTTTCAGGTGGGTTGGGTGGGTCGCGGTATTTGCTGGTTTGGGCCAGGCAATGGCCCGTCCAAACTCCGAATGGCGGTTACTTGTCTCGCATGGCATTGCGTAACGCCTCGCGAAATACCGGCCGCAGCATGCTCACGCTCGGTCTTCTCGCATTTGCCTCTTTCCTGCTGGTTGCGGTGGAGGTGTTCCGTCGCCAACCGCCTGGGGCGGAAAAGGATGGGACCAATCCAAAAAATCCCTTGGGTGGGTGCGCGTTGTGGGTAGAACTCGACTTGCCACTTTATGAATCGCCTGAAGGGTCTTCCGGTCGCCAAGGGTGGCTGGATGCGATCGAACGGCGTTTTGCCACGGATCCCGCCCGGGCAAGAGTTGAAAGGACAAAGGCAGAATCCCTCCTTTCAACCTGTGCCTTTTTTCCATTCCGCCTTGCGGATGGCGACGATGCGGGTTGTCTGAACCTGTACAAGCCAGGGCAGCCAAGGGTTCTAGGGGCACCGGAAAGTTTGCTGCGTGAGGGTGGATTTCAATTTGCCAAATCCCTTCAGCCGTCCACTCCCTGGTCAAGCCTGAATGATGACACACTACCTGTTCCAGCCGTGGTGGGAGAAGCCTCTGCGGTCCAATGGATCCTGAAGGCACCTGTTGGAGGTGAGGTGGAACTGGGAGATGGGCGCAAGGCTTTGTTGACCGGAATGCTCCATGACAGCCCTTTCCAGTCAGAATTGGTGATGGGAGATGCCGCTTTCCGCAAACTGTTTCCAGATCAAGATGGCTGGAGAGTGCTTTTGGTGCGGTGTCCGGATGGTGAAATGCAAACCGTGGCGGAGACGCTGGGGATGGCTTTGGGCGCCCAAGGGGCGGAGGTGATTGAGACCCGTCTTCGTGTGGCCAGGGCGCTGGGCGTGGAGAATACTTATCTCACGGTGTTTCAGGCTTTGGGTGGTTTGGGATTGGTGTTAGGGACAGTAGGCTTGGGTGTGGTGTTGCTACGGGGTGTTTGGGAACGACGCAAGGAGTTGGCGCTGTTGGGGGCCATCGGGTACCGCCCAAGCGATGTGGGCCGCCTACTACTGATTGAAACCATGGTGCTTTTGCTGGGTGGTCTGGGCCTTGGGGTGACCAGCGCGCTGGTTGCGGTTGCTCCCTACGCATCCAATCTGGCCGGCAATTGGCGTGGACTGCTCCTGCAGGTTTTGGCTTGCCTTGGAACCGGATTGGTGGCCGGTGCATTCGCATGCAGGGCTGCGATGAAGGTACCGCTGTTGGCTGGCTTGCGTTCTGAATAGAAAAGGTTTTGAACGGAAAAAGGCAAAAGGTGTCGAGGCAAAAATGGCTGAACAGGCAAGCGGCTCAAAAAATTACACTTGGCTCGGAATTGTGGCCCTGGCCGGTTTAGCCTGGGGAACATACGTGCCCGTCATTTTCTATGGTGGCAAGGAACTGGGGGGTACCGAGGGGGCTCGCCTTACCTCCATCCTTTGCGTGGGCCTCGCCTACTTTGTTTTGGCTGTTCTGATACCTCTGGGACTTTTCCTCAGCAAAAAACATGCTTGGCCGCCACTGAAAACCACCGGATTGGTTTTCAGTGGTCTTGCGGGCGTAATGGGTGCCGTGGGTGCCATCTGCGTGATCTTTGCCTCCAAGGCGGCGGTCAATGCGGCAAAATCTGCGGGATTGCAGCCCGACAGCTATCGCATGCTGATTGCGCCGCTGATTTTCGGCCTGGCTCCTGTAATCAACACGCTCGTCAGCCTGGTTTGGCACCCAAAGCCAGGTAATCCCTGGCATTTCGGCTTGGAAAAACTTCCAGGCGCGAAATTAGTGGCCGGAATTGTTCTGGTGGGACTGGGTTCCGCCTTGGTTCTTTATTCCAAGGAGGAGGAAGAAAAACGCGAACGTGCTGGGATCGCGGCCGTGGCCAAAGCAGAGGGAAAAATCGAGGCGGCAGGCGCGGCGACTCCGAAAGACGAGGTCCAGTACCCCGCTTGGGAATGGCTGGTGTTCACGGCCTGCGCAGGCCTCGCCTGGGGTACCTATGTTCCCATCATTTTCTATGGTGGTCAGGAGTTGACTTCAAAACCCGGGGAATTGGGCGGACGATTGATGTCCATCCTCTGTGTCGGGTTGGCTTACTTTTTGTTAGCGGTGCTAATCCCCGTGACCTTGATGGGTGGTGGCTTGTTCCAATGGCCCGAGATCAAGGGGTCATCCGGTCTGTTGTTCTCCAGCTTGGCGGGAGTGGCGGGCGCCGTGGGGGCCATCTGTGTGATCTTTGCTTCCAAGGCCGCGGTGGACGCAGCCAAGTCTGAAGGCAAAAATCCTGCCACATACCGGATTTACATTGCCCCCATTATTTTCGGAGTGGCGCCGGTGATCAACACACTGGTCAGCCTGTTCTGGCATCCTTTGGCGGGTGACCCGCTTCATTTCGGCATTCGTCACCTTCCCGGCTGGATGCTGTGGGTTGGAATCCTGTCAGTGGGGGCGGGTGCCTTCCTGGTCTTGTTGGCCAAAGAGCAGGGCGAAGCCGCCCATGCCGCTGTTCCAAAGCCACAACCGGCCGGAAAATAAAATCATGGCTGAGATGCTACAGCCGGAGGAGGCGGTTGCGGAAATAGAGCCCCTCCTGTCCCACCTGTGGATGGTCCGGACTTTTTTGAAACATGCCGAGGAGATTCAAGACAGCCTTGAGATGCTGGAAATCCCTCGCACCCTGTTTGATGTGATTCGCGCCACGGAACCGGCGCTTCAGGCGGGGGACCACTCAAGATATATCCATAAATTGCGCGGAAAAATGAACCGTCTGCGCGAAGCCCGTGATTACCTTGTGGCCCAGTACAGCGTCTACTCCGATCACACCAACTACCAGATGTCTGCGCGTTCGCTGGATGCGGCAACCCGCGCGATTGAAGCCGTGCTGAACCGCTGCGTTTAGCTTGATTTATCGCCTGATCAGCCAGGTCGGGTCGTTGAACCGCTCCTGCAGCGACCGCTGGATAAACTCCACCGGTGGAGGCGTTCCTTCTTGAAGGCAATCAAAAGCCTTGACCAGCGCGTCAATTGCCTCACCCTCCGACATTTCAAGGTTGGTGGTGAAGCTGGTGTGGTCCCGGTCAAGCCGATAGTCCGGTTGCCTGGGGGGTTGGGGAAGCAGACGGGCCAAATGGCTCAAGTCCATATGCAGCAAAAGGGTGCCATGGTGCAGCACGAAACGCCGTTTGCGTTGCTGGGCACTGCCGGAGACCTTCATTTCTCCGACCGCCAAATCGCTGATTCCCCTTCGACTTACCTTTTTGTCAGGCCGGCTCAGTGCCATCGCCAGGGGGTCGAGAATTCGTTCGTAGCTGCCGGCAATGGTGCCAATGGTCAAATCCAAATCGCTGTCCAACACCACGGTGTACAGAAGGCAACCCGGTCCCACCACAACGGTTCCACCGCCGGATGACCTGCGCTGAACTTCCACCTGTTCGCGTCGGCAGACCGCGTAGTGCACTTCCTCGTTGATTTTTCCCCCCGAACCCATCGCGACAGCCAGACTGTCCATCTTCCATACACGCAAAATGTTTCCCCGCGCTGGATTTTCCTCCCGTTCCAATAGGAGTGCCTCATCCAGGGCAAGGTTTTCTTTCAGGGTGGGCAGGCTGTGGTTCAGGTATTCCATGGACTCACGGTGGGGGTGCGCTGGGGTTGCCATTTTCGATGGGTCACCCCGTGGTCGCGCAGCGGCTTTCCCATTCTTCCAAAGTGATGAGCACATCGCGGGCCGAGGACCCGTTGTAGGCACCCACGATACCCTCCTCCGCCATTTGATCGATGAGTCGGGCGGCACGCCCGTAGCCGATGCCCAGGGCGCGTTGCAGCAGTGAGGTGCTACCCCGTCCTTCCCGCAAAACGATCTCCACGGCTGCGTCGAAAACAGCGTCGCGTTCTTTTTTCTCTCCGCCTTCTCCGGGTTTCCCTTCGGTCCGGTTGACGGGCAGTTGCACCAACTCTTGGATGTAGCTTGGTGGAACCTGTTCCGCGGCGCCAACGATACGGCGAATTTCCCCATCGGAGGCAAATGCCCCCTGTGCCCTTGCCAGAACGCTGGTCCCCGGGGGAAGGAATAGCATATCTCCTTTACCCAGCAGACGATCCGCTCCCATTTCGTCCAGGACCACGCGGCTGTCAGACTTGTTGACCACTTTGAAGCAGATGCGGCTGGGCAGGTTGCTCTTGATCAGGCCGGTGATCACGTCCACGGTGGGTTTCTGAGTCGCGATCACCAGGTGGATACCCGCGGCACGCGATTTCTGTGCCAGGCGGATGATGTGGGTCTCCACCTCCTTGCGCATGGTCATCATCAGGTCAGCCATCTCGTCGATGAATACGACAATGTAGGGCATCCGGCGGGGAATTTTTTCACGTTCCTCATCCGTGGCGGGCTCGACACGCTCAAGCAGGGTGGCCTCGTCCAGTTCGTTGTAACCGGCAAGATTGCGGACGCGCGCTCGCCGGAAAAGCTCGTAGCGTTCCTCCATTTTGTCCACAGCCCAGGCAAGGATCGCCTCGGCTTTCTTCATGTCATGCACCACGGGGTGCATCAGGTGGGGAATCTTGCCGTAATCGGTCAGCTCGACCACCTTGGGGTCGATCATGATCATGCGAACCTCATCCGGCCGCCTGGTCATGAGCATGCTCAGGATGATGCTGTTCATACAAACCGATTTGCCCGTGCCGGTTGAACCCGCGATCAGCAGGTGCGGCATGTCTGCCAGGTCGTGCACCAGGGCCCGACCCTCATTGTCCTTGCCCAGGATGAGCGGGATCTTCATGGTGTCGAGCTTGCGTCCCGCCACCTGCATCACTTCCTTCAGTCGCACAGTGGCGCGCAGCTCATTGGGAATCTCAACGCCAACCGTGTTCTTGCCCGGGATTGGGGCCACCATCCGCACGCTGGGAACCCGCAGGTTCAAGGCGATATCTTCGGCCAGGCGGGTAACCTTGTTCAGTCTCAGTCCGGTTTCGAGGGAAATCTCGAACTGGGTGATCACAGGGCCGGTGTTGATTCCGACCACCTTGACATGGATGCCGTAATCACGGAAAGCCTGCTCGAGCAGGATGGCCCGCTCCCGCAGCAGTTCCTCGTGCCGATCCACCTGGAATGGCTCGGGATCATCCAAGATGTCCAGTCCGGGTACCTCATAACCGGCGAACTCCGGCACAGCGGCCGGTGGGCGCTTGGGCTTGCTATCCACCGTTGATTCGGCGGAGCGAGTGGCGTGGTGGTGGATGGGTATGCCCCCGGTCTCCTTTTTGCTTGGCTCAACCTTGGCCACGGATTCCTTGCCCTGTTCACCCTCCAAGGACCAAGGTTCTATGGCTGACACCTCCGGAGTCGCCGGGGTGGAAAGTGGGACCGGCTCCATTTCGGGATGCGTGAGTGAGGGAGATTTGGTGCTGGAAGTCTGGCGGCTGGGTGCGAGAAGCAACAGGTTTCCAATGCCCTCCAGGATCCAGATGGGCAGACTGGGACCAATCAGGGCCACCATCCCAAGACAAATCATGAACCAGGTGCCTAGATCCACCCAGCGGATCGGCAGATCGGCCACCCGCAGCGAAAGGAATGCTCCCAAGGTGCCACCCGGTCCGGCGGTTGGGCCGCCTGGCGGCCAGTTACCCCATGCCATGGCAAGGCTGCCCGTGACCACCAACAGGCCGGCAGCCATCATTCGGCCCACCCAAGACCATCGCCCGGTCCACAGGGCCAAAGCAAAGGTCATTGGCAGGGCTGGCAAAAGGGGAGCGGTGAATCCGAAGGATTGCCAGGAGGCACGCGCCACCAATGCCCCGGGGGCTCCCAGCCAGTTGTGTGAGGGTGAAGGCGGCCACGAAGACGCCCGCCAAAAATTCGGGTTTTCGGACAGTAGCGAGGCCCAACCTGCGAAAGCACCCAAGGCCAGGACGATGGCCAGCCTTCGGCGCGCCGGCAAGCCGGAGCTGGGTGTGGATTCGGAATGGCCCATGGTGGCCTGTCCTTGGAAAAGATATGTCTGACTTTAATATGACACCCTCTGGAGGTGCAGGATGTTGCAAGTGGCACTGGTAGAACCGGAAATTCCCCCCAACACGGGCAACGTGGGACGATTGTGCGCAGCAACCGGTGCCCGCCTCCACCTCGTGGGTCGCCTGGGCTTCCAGATGGACGACAAGACACTGCGCAGGGCGGGCATGGACTATTGGCAGCATCTGGATTGGCACCGGCATGCCGCCTTTGCGGATTTTGAGGAGTATTTGGCCAAGGGGGATTGCGCAGGCCGTTTGGTCTGTTTCACCACACGGACTGACAGGCCATACACATCGATCCGGTATCAACCGGGGGATTGTCTGGTTTTCGGTTCAGAAAGCAGGGGACTGGCACCCGAGATTCTGTCCCGGCACCATGCTCTTGCGGTCACCCTGCCCATGCCTGGAAAAGAAGGTCCGGCGGGGCGTGCTGTTCGTAGCATCAATTTGGCCACTGCGGTGGCCGTGGGGTTGTATGAGGGGCTTAGGCAAATCCATGGGTGGCAGGGGCCAGCCTGACTGAACAACTGGGGTGAATCCACCCGATGGGATAGTTGTTCCGGTCTATAACCGGAGCCTCGCACTACCCGGATCAGCACCACGAGACAGGCACCATGCAGGTTCGGCTTGCCTTACCCAACTACGGGCTTTTGCGCGCATATGTATTGGAGAAGTTGTGTGAGAAGGAAGGCTTGGAACCGGCCCAGGTCCATTTGGCTCAAATGCCACTCAGGAAACGCCAACGCGTTTGCGGTTTGCTGATGGAAATGCAGGGGCCCCGGCTCTTGCGCAAACAGGCGGTATGGTCTGCGGAAGAGGACAGGATTTTTTTCTACGACGGCCTAGGCAGGCGATTCCTCCAAGTGCAGTTATGCCCCGGTCCGGGGCTGGAGGGCCTGGAGTCGGCACTGCAAAATCGTAAATCCGCTTGATCTGGGCGCGGATATTCCTGCACGTGCAGGTTTTCCAACTGCAATGGAAAGGTTAGGGTGAGGAATCGGGTCCCCTTAAGTGTGGGGACCCGGCTTGTTGTGCGATATCGATGCCCTACTCACCCGTACTGGCAACTTTGGGGTATGTTTTTCACCCGTCCGATGGGCGGGTCCTTCTGATCCACCGCAACAAACGACGGGAGGACCCGCACTGGGGCAAATATAATGGCCTAGGCGGCAAACTCGAGCCAGATGAGGACCCGGTTAGCTGTATCAGACGGGAAATTGAGGAAGAAAGTGGATTGATACCCACCCGAATGGAATTAAGGGGTACGATCAACTGGCCCGGATTTGGTAAAAATGGTGAAAGCTGGTTTGGCTTTCTGTTTCGGGTGACGGATTTCACAGGCAAATTAAGGCCGGACAATCCAGAAGGTGAATTGGCTTGGCATTCGGTGGGAACCATGGGTTCCCTTCCCATGTGGGAAGGTGATCGTTTTTTCCTTCCGTTGGTTTTGCCGGAAAAAGGGCACCGTTTTTACGGTGTGATGCCCTACAAGGATGGTAAGCCGGTCTCCTGGCGGTATCAGGTGCTGGAAAGCGAGGCATCAATTGCGGGCTGCTAGTTGGCTTGTTAGCATGATCAAGCGGACATTTTCGGACAACTCCTCCACTGCGTCCGAGTCCGGGGAAACTTCGTCTGCTGAATCACAACTCCAAAAGAATCAAGAAGTTAAGCAAGAAAAAGGGCGGAGCAACAAATCGGCCGCCAAGAAAGAGGCACATATGACCAACCCACATAAAGATAGCCATCTCGATTCATTGTTGGGGGAGTTTGGACTGCCGGTTGAGGTTCAACCAACCGGCGTGAATGACGAACCTGCCGAACCGGAGGCCCCCGAACCAGTCCACGAGATTGCCGCCGAAAGTATGGCTGGAGCGACCGCTGGCACCGCTGAGGCAGGTTCAGGGGGTCAAATAAGGTCCAGGGAAAACCAGTCGGAAGAGGGGGATGACGACGGTGACCGTCGTCGCCGTCGTCGCCGCCGCCGCCGCCCTGATGAGGAAGGTGGCGAGAACAAGGAAGGAAGGGAAGGTCGTGGCCGCCGCGGCCGCCGTCGTCGTGATGATGACGAGGTTCGCGATGGACCTCGGGAGATGGATGACGACCGTGAGGAGCAAACCCCCGAGGAGCCATTCGTCCTCGAGGACCTTTCCAACCTCCAGTTCCCGATGTGGGAGGAGTTGATTGGTTCGCTCTACCGCCCGCAAGACCATCGGTGATTTGTTTCACTGTTAGGGGAGGCTAAAAAGCCTCCCCTTTTTGTGGACCTAAGTTTCCTCGAATCTCCAGGAAAATTCAGGCAGCCATATTCAATCCGGCCTATTGCGCCGGATTTTTCGCAAAGTATGATAATAGCCTTGGAAATGGCTGCTTATTAGCTTTTTCCTCAGTGATATTTCCCGACCCCTTGTCGGATTGTTCCGGCAGCCCAATGATGATTTGGCGATGCGGTGTGGGGTGGCCTGAACCGGGTTCCGGGACTGGGCGTAGATCAAAAGCGCGCGCAAGGGGTGCCCGCTGATTTGGGAGGAGTTTTCTGATGAAGATGCGCAACCTGATGCTGGGTGGTTTGGCTTTTGCCTTCGCACTGGGCACCTCCACCGTGGCGGTTGCTTACCAGGGCAAAAAAGGCGCATTGGAAGCGGTGGACAAGTTGGCCAAAAAGGCCAAGGATGCCTCCTTTGCGGATGATTGCAAGAAGGCTGCTGGAAATCTGGAACTTGATCCGGTGATGCACGCCTTCAAGCCCCGCGCCCGTGGTGGTTTTGGTATAGGTGGCAAGGCAGGCCTCGTTCCTGCCAATCAGGACGGTATCGAAGCGTACCTGCCCACCCTGAGCAAAAAGGGCCTGGCAGCGGCCGATGCGGGCAAGATGTCCGAACCCATCTTGGAAATGGCCAACCGGGTTTTGGCCATCGGCGAGGTTTCCGACCACCTGTGGCCAGAGAGCAAGGAATCGGCCAAGAGCAAGAAGAAGTGGCTTGAATTGAACCTTTCGA
>CAWUOE010000018.1:0-19097 GCA_963923355.1 uncultured Gemmataceae bacterium
ACATATTCCGGCCCTTTGAGTCGTCCCTCGATTTTCAGGCTGGCCACACCCAATTCGGCTAATTGATGGATCAATTCCGGGGCGGCCAAGTCCAGCGGACTAAGCACATAGGGGCCCTGGGGCCGTTCCCACCGTTTGCCGTCGATCACCATTCCGTAGGGTTGCCGACAGGCTTGAGCGCACTGGCCTCGGTTGGCGCTCCGGCCCCCGATCGCCTCGCTGGTGAGGCATTGGCCGCTGTAGCTCACGCATAACGCGCCATGAACAAATATCTCCACCGGCATGTCTGATGTTTTGACTACACGGGCGATCTCCTCCACAGAAAGTTCACGCGGTAAGACGGCCCGGGTGATTCCCAGTTCCTTGGCCAACTCCAAACCCCTGGGTTCCGAGAGGGTCATCTGGGTGCTGGCATGGATTTCCACGTCCGGGGCAACTTCCCGTGCCAAACGGGCAAGGCCCCAATCCTGCACGATGATTGCGTCCACCTTGGCTCGCGCGATTCGGCCCAGGAGTTCTTCCGCCGCGCTTAATTCATCGCTGAAAACCAGGGTGTTCAGTGCCACATAGCCCCGCACCCTGGACCGGTGCAGCCAGCCCATGATTTCGGGTAATTCCCTGCTGGAGAAATTGGTCGCCCGGTGGCGGGCGTTGAACGATTCCAGTCCGAAGTAGACGGCATCCGCCCCTTGGGAAACGGCCGCTTCCATGCAGGCCCTGTCGCCGGCGGGGGCCAGTATTTCTGGTGCCTTGAATGGCTTCATGATGGTTTGGCCTGAAAAGGCGCATCCGGCAGAATGCGCGCCAACAGTTCACCTGCTCCCTGTTGAAGAAGGGCCTGGGCCATTGCTTCCCCTGCCTGGACTGGCCGGTCGGCTTGATATTCCAGGGTGGCGGCTATTCGTTGTTTTCCATCCGGGTCCAAAACAGCGGCTGTCATGGAAAGCAGGCCTTTTTCGGAAATTGCCAGACAGCCGATTGGTATCAGGCATCCGCCACCCAGCGCGGCTAGCATCGCCCTTTCGGCGCGGGCCTCCTGGCTGGTGGTTTCATCATTCAGTTCCGAAAGTGCACCAAGGGTTCTCGCATCATCGACGCGACATTCAAGCCCCAAAGCCCCCTGACCCACGGCAGGCAGCATCCAGGAGGAATCCAAGGTGTGTTTGATTTGGGCCTGCAATTGGAGCCGTACCAAACCGGCTTCCGCAAGGACCATCCCGTGCAATTCCGACGCTCCATCCGGAGAAATGCCCTTTTCCAGTATGGCCAGTCGGGTTCCAAGGTTGCCCCTCAACCCGATCATTTTGAGGTCGGGCCTCCTGTTCAACATCTGTGCCTTTCTGCGCAGGCTTCCGGTGGCAACCACGGATCCGGTTGGTAAATCCTCAAACCGACTGAATCGGGCAGAAAGCCAAACATCCCCTCGTGGTCCTCGTTGGGGTATGGCAGCCAATCGCAGGCGGGAATCCCCCGCGGTGGGAAGGTCCTTCAGGCTATGGACAGCCACATCGGCCCGGTTCTCCAGGACAGCATGCTGCACCTCCTTGGTAAACAGGCCGTCACCACCAATTTGGCTGAGGGGACGGTCCTGAACTTGGTCCCCTTTGGTTTGGACCAGCACCAATTCCGGTTCAATTCCCTTTCCGCGCAGAAGGCCTGCGACATGATGAGCCTGCCACAGGGCCAATGGGGATCCCCTGGTGGCCAAGCGTAGCTTTTTGGGTTGGAGGGCGGGGTGGGAGTCAGTCATGCCGTTTCCGAATGCCAAGGCGCATTCAATTCCCTCAGGGCGATTTTGAGCTGATTACAAATGGCCGGCCTCTGCATTTTGCCAGCTTCCAGTCTGGCCACTGCCTGATGACTGTCCGGGGCGTTTTCGGCCTTGGAAATCACTACCCAAACCGGTTGTAGTCGTTCAGGTTCGGAAGCGCTCCGGGGGAAAATATGCCAGTGGGGGTGTTCCACCTGGTTTCCCAACAATTCGTAATTCAGTTTGGCGGGGGCAAAAGCTTTTTCCACCGCCCTGGCCAGAAGGTGCATTTCCTCGGTGTACCCTGACAGTTCATTGGCAGGCAGGTGGATAGGTTCTCTGCAATGTGTCCGGCTAACCAAAACGACGTACCCTTGCCAATGTTGCCACCTGCCCAAAAAGGCGACGCTGTGGGGAAAACTCCAAACCAACTCACCCGGAGGTTCCCGGTTGGTGTCGGCCAAACGCTGGCAAAAGGGACATGGGGCTGGGTTTTGTACCTGGACCACCGACGGCCTCGGATTCAACGATCATTGAAATTTAAATGCAATCTGAAACTTTGTAACGATATCAAAAATGCGGAATCCCGAACTTAATACCAAAATGTGGAAGGAGGGCACGCCATGAGCGGCGCACCCCCCCCTGTAAGATAAGTTCGGCTAAAAGTATCAGGAGTCCATTTTCTGAATACGATCGATAACCCATCGATTGACATCGCGAAGCATATTTTCATGAATGCGATGGTTTGTGGGATAGCTGTTGTAAGAAACATCTAGGCCAGCGGTATACAGCAACTTATGATCTTCCTTGGCCAAACCCATAGGAACCACGGAGTTGGCGACACCATGACCAATGAAGACCTGTAAGTGTCGCACTGCATGGGGACGCAAGAGGGGACGATTGGTCCTTGGCATGCAACCATTCAGAGAGATCAGGCCTGCGAAGGATTGACCATTGGCCATCGCCAATCCGTAAGCTTGGCTGGCTCCCTCACAGATTCCTGCCAGGAAAACTCGCTCGGAATGAACATGGAATTGACGTCGAGTCTGCTCGATGGAGCGGAAAACATAGTCTTCCACCGCCGCATCACCCAGGTTCCATGAATAGCCGATTCGGCTGTTTCCGCGTGCTTCGGCGACCTCATTTCCCCGAAGAGCGATGCAAATGAAATTGCGACGGCTCAGTTTTGGAGCCAGTTTGAGAACCCTTTCCTCACTGGACCCATGGCCATGAAGGAAAACAATCAGAGGATAGGGGTAGTTGGGCTCATAGCCCATGGGGAGGAACGTCTGGATCGGACGGGGACGGGGCGTACGGACTTCGGAGGCGTAGAAGCCTTCCATCGGGCGAATTCCGTTGTCGCGCAAACTGATTTGAGCCATGACCACCCCGCCACTGGAGGGACTCTGCCTGCCTGGCATCCGGAATCTTGGGACATCCAAATCCGGTTCAGCCTTCCTGGCCTGGATCCAGCCTGATTTCTCAGAGCATGCGAATCCGGACCTTCCGGGGCAGTTTAGTTGCGCCAAAAAGGGGGTGTCAACGCATTCGAAGCCAGACTTGAGCCAAATATCCAAGCTTTTGCATTTCCAAAGCCGCTTGCAACGGTTGGGCAGAAGGCAACGGACGGGGGAATCAACGGGGAAAGCGCAAGAAATACGGGATATGATGGGCTTAGGGGGATTGGACGAATGAGGTGGTTGGCGTAGTCGTTAAAACCGGTTTGACTTTTTCAAATATTAGTGAGCCCAAGTCAATGAATTCCTTGGATTTGCGTCAATTTTTCAGCTGCCGGTGCCCAGTACTTTGCCTCTTCAGGTAGCCCTTGCCCAAACCTACAGAAAAAAGGACCTCCATCCTGCGGTCTCAGATTTGGCGGCAATCAAATTGGCGCTTTCGGATAAGCGGGGGCCAAAGGTTTTGGAAGCAGAATGCTCCCAGAAGGTGAATGGTCGGGAATAGCTGGGGGTGCCGGTTCCGGTTTGGCCAAAGGTTCGGGAGTCTTACCTGATTGTTCCAGCTTGGATTCGGTTTCAAAACGAGCAGGTATTAACTCGTTCTGCGCAGGCTTTGGTGCCATGGGTGAAGTCGAATTTGCAGCTTTCGCTGGTCGGACAGCCAGCACCTTGCCTTTGGGTCTGGCAGGGTCCATCAGTAGGGCAGAGGGGTGTTCTACCTGGGTCAGGTTTCCGGCTGCATCCATCACTTCCATTTTCAGGAACATTTTGGGCGGAATATTGGCCGGTACGGGCCATCTGAATTCCCCGGTATTTGCCAATGGTTCTCCGAAGGGGATATAGGGTCCTTCCCGAGACTCAGCCAAAAGAAGCCTTATAGGTTTTTCACCCAAGTTTTTGTCTTTGGCTTCCCATTTAACAAACAAGGCAGATCCGTCCTTTCCCTCGTTTGCAAGGACTTGGGCGTAACCCAGTTTGGCAGAGGGAAAGGTGGTGTCCACTTCCAGAATGATTTCCGGTTTGTCCCCGGGAGTTGGAGCCTTTCCTTGGGCACCAGATCCATTCGTGATGACCAGATTCAGACCATATTCACCCTCGCCCGGCAACTTGCAGTCCGCTGGGCTGGTACCGTCCGTATCCTCGGCAAGAATTTTCCATGTCAGGCCCTTGTCTTTGGTAACCCACACATCCACCCTGCTGACACCTGATGGGCCAATCTCCTCAACCGCATATTCAAGTTGGGTATCGAATGAGTTCACCACCAACTTGGAAGGTGGGGCCGGTTCAGGAGACTTTGCTTTGTCGGGTGCTGGATTTCCTATTTCTTTTGCGGATGTAACCGCTGGAGCCGGGTTTTCCTTAAAAGCTGGACCGGACGCAGGCTCTGCCGGAGCCAAGGTGTTTTTCAGCCCTTGGGTGATTGGAGTTGCCGGGTTGGCAGTTGATGGAGCCGGTTGTGCGTTTTTGTCGGCGACCTCGCCTGCCCCGGTTTTCTTGTTTTCCGTGGGTGGGAACTGTCCTTCAAAATTGGCCTGATTGCCTGCTTTGTCCCTGCAAATTGCCCTAATTTTCCAAGTGCCGGTGGCAGCGGGAGGCAAGGCGAAAAGGGATTGGTCCTCTGTTTGGGGAGTGAGCGCGTGCCAACTTCCGCCGGTGAAACAGGCTACGGAAAGGGACTGGGGGTCTGGATTGAGGTCCTTTGCCTCCAACCGCAGCATAGGTTGGTTTACCGGAGGCTTGCCCGGTTCTGCTTTCATTTCAATTACCGGGGCAGTGGTATCAACGAGGACACGCAGTGCGGGGGGCATCGTCCTGGGTTCTGGGGGGGTGGTTGTGCCGGTGCTATCACATGTCACTACCGCGAACCAGATTTCCCCCTCATCCAGCACTTTGAATTCAAATTTTCCCTCCCTCGGACCAGCGCTGGCCCTTTTTTGCCACGGGCTGTCCGGGGTGCGCACAAATAATTGCACCTCAGTCGCCGACGATTTCTCGTTTTCAGTCAAATGGAAAGGGAGAACAAAATCCTTGGAGCGGGTGTGCCGGACCGGGACTTGAGCCACATCATGACTGTCTTCTGTGTCCGCGATGGCGTGAAAAATCCTGGCGCGACTGTAGGTTTGGCCCATGCCAGTCTGGTTGGATACCAGCCAGCTTTGGGCCAGCAAACTGAGGCCCAGGAGACGGCCCATGGGGGAGGATTTCATTTGGTATTGCCTCCGCTGGCGGGAATGTTTGTCTTTTCGCGCGTCCCTTCACCATGCCCTCTTCCCAAATCCACCTCGATGTCGACCTTGGCGCTGGCTTGGATGCATTCGGTCGAATTTTTTTCAGAAGGGAGTTTGTTCCGGGAACAGTCCCGGGCATTGACCCTCAATGTGTAGGTACCCGGTGGAAGTCCCGGAGGGACATGGAAGGAATAAACGAGGTGATGATCTTTTCGGGCTGTCCGGCAACAGTCTTCCCGTCCCGGAAACCCAAGTTTGCAGACGACCATTTGATCATTTTGACGAAGGATTTCGACCTCCCCGGCGAGGTTGGTACGAAAGGTCCCTTCAGCGCAGTACCCGGGCGGGGCGGTCATTTCCGCGTAGAGCAAAACCCTTTCCCCCGGGAAGCCGGCTGCCCCTGAACAAAACCGATAACCTGGGGTGACGGGTTCATACTGGCCAAAACCATCCACGCGCCTGCAAAGGATCAGTTTGGTGAATTGAAAGGATTCAACCCCAGCCGGTTGGGTTTGGCCTGAATCCGAAGCTGTTTCCTGAACGGTTTTTTTGTTCATTTCCGGGTCGGCGGATCCATTCAATCCCGCATTCTTGGATAGGGGTGACCCTGAGCCCTTTTGGTCCGATGAACTGGGAACTTGGCTGACTGTTTCTGACAACTGTTGCAGTGGTGGGATTCCCAACGCTCCAGTTTGGCTGTCACCGGAATTGTTTGAAGCATTGTTTGGCGATTTGGTTAGATCGGCCAAAATGACACCGCCCGATACCAATGTTTTTTCTGTGTTGGGGAATACCTTGGAGGCAACTTCCAGCACCGGACAATCAATGCTCTCAACGTTGGTTGTTGAGGAGGAAATGGGATCTTGGGGGGGCGGAACTATGGGCTCTTGATTGGTAATTTCCATGCCCGCTGTTGCTAGCAACTCATTGTGCTTGGCGGAATCCGCGGAGCTTTCCTTTACCTGGGATTTTTGGGCCTGAGTTCCTGTTGGGTTTGGTTCTCGATTGGGTTTGGCTGACAACGGAAAAGCGCTGCAACCGGTCTGCATGGCGCAAACCAGCCACAAATCCATTAAGGCCCCAAAAGCGAGGACTCGAACCGCCAAAACAAGCCTCCCTTGAAATCTCATTTGGCACAGGAATGAAAATCCATGCCGCGCAGGGAATAGGTCCGGTTGAAAAAAGAATCAAGCCGGAAAATGGGGAGGTTGGGGCTTCTGGCGTCTGATGGGCTAGCGAATAGTCTTCAAAGCCAAAGCTTGATTTTTTCGGCCAAGGATGGGGTTATCTTTTTTTGGAAAATCCTCTGGATTTCTTCGTCGGTATATCGGGTGCTGGCATGTCCGCACAGGATATATTTGTTTTGAAAGCTATCAGCCCTCTCCACAAAATCATCGAGGTGCATGTGACCAAATCGATGAACCTTGGATCGCTTGTGATTCTGCCGGAAAAAACTCATTTCTGTTATCAGTATCTTGGCTCCAAAAAACACGGGGTTGTTGTCCAAGCCTCCGGGGCTGGTATCTCCTGTGTAGGCTACCAAGGGGGACCGGACTTCACGGGTAATTTCGATACCTGAAAGTTTCAGGTCACGGATTTGGTTTCCGGGAAGTCCGGCGAATTCTTCCTTTAATTTCATTCGGCGATCCCAAACGACGAACCCCATTGCAGGGACAGTGTGCTCCATTCGATGGGCCGTGACCACATGCTCACGAGAGAGCTGGACCTCTTGCCCAGGTTCCATGGGAACTAGGTTGCAGGTCATCCTGCATCGATCCAATTTCTGGAACAGCATCAAAATCCGGCGCAGATCTTCCAGTGCGTAGGCGGGGACATGGATCGTCGGGGGTTCCATTTTCATCAAGCGGCGTCGGGCCACGTAGACTGGCAAGGCCGCCATGTGGTCGATATGGACATGGGTGACGAACCAGTTTGCGGTGGTCATGAAAGACCAGGGGTGGGCACCCAAGTCGAAGCCCAATTTCAATTCTGGGAGACGCCAGTAAGTTTGAACCCCGGCTCTGGAATATCCTTCCACGGTGATCCCGTCGAGATTCAGCGATCGTACGGGCAAATTCTCCAACATGATTAATTCCGGGCCGGGTCTGATTCCCCGGAATCCCGGGAGCAAAGCCTGTAGCAAGGTAAGATAAGCCGATTGGAGCATTGCTAGAAGGCGAATTGCTCAGCCGGGGAAGTGCTTTTTGCCCCATGGTCATCCGCGTGGGGCACCGATTGAGAATCTAAGGTGAGTTGAGAGAGCCGAATGACATTGGTTTTTGAGGGCTTGGTTACCACCGTGGACCCGGAGGGAGGGCGCCATGTCTCCCCCATGGGCCCCAGATTTGTTTCCGGGGAATCGGATCCATCCTTTGAATTGGCACCCTTTCAGGGATCGTCCACACTTAAAAACCTGCTGGCCCACCCCCAAGGTGTTTTCCATGTCACCGATCAGGTGCTTCTCTTTGCCCAGGCCCTCCTCGGCCAGGCACAGCCGGATTGGCTACCGGCGAGCAAAGTCCGGGGTTGGTTGATCGCCTCCTCGTGTAGGGCTCTTGAATTCACGGTGGTTGCTGTGGACACGGAGGGGCCCAGGACACGCCTTGCATGCAGGGTAGATCATCGTCATCAGTTCCGGGAAATGGGTGCCTTCAACCGGGCCCGGCATGCGGTGATTGAGGGGGCCATCCTCGCCAGCCGTCGGCACCTCTTGCCAGCTTTGGAACTGGAACAACAGATGCAAGCCTTGGCTCCCTTGGTGGAAAAAACGGGTGGCCCAGACGAAAAAAGTGCTTTTGGCGCTTTGTTGGACTCCGTCAAAGGGGCCTTTCAAGCTAAACCGATGGATCGGGCATGATGTTGCGGGTGGTCACTCCCTCCAGACTCCATTGGGGCTTGGTTCGCCCTGTCCCCAAGCCGGATGGCTACAGGGCTTTTGGCGGGATGGGTCTCACGTTGGAAGGGCTGGGAGTCCAGCTACGTGCCCGCCTCTCGGATCAGCCCTCCTGTTCCGGTCCGAACGCTGAAAGGGTAGGGGAGTTTGTTCGCAGGTACAACGAATCTGTAAGCCTTTTTGACCTGCCAACCGTTTCAGCCGCCCAACTGACGGTTGAAGGCTGCCCACCTGCCCATTGCGGTTTGGGGAGTGGAACCCAATTGGCATTGGCCACCGCGTGGGCCTTGGCCCGCCTTTCAGGCCATCCAGAGAATGTTGAACTATTGGCCGATTTCACCGGCCGAGCCATGCGCTCCAGCTTGGGCTGTCAGGGCTTTGCCCAAGGGGGCCTTTTGCTGGACCCTGGCCATGCAGCAACAGGGACATCTCCCTTGGCCGAAAGCCCGGAGAGTAGGGAGGAATATCCCCGGGATTGGCCAATTGTGGTCCTTTTGGCGGAGGAACCTGGCTCCTGGCATGGGTCCCGGGAGAAAAAGGCATTTGCCCGCCTGGAAAGCTCGGATCACGTGTCGGAATGCATGGAAGTGCTTGCGCGCGAGGAAATTCTGCCAGCCGTGGCGGCTCGAGAATTCGGCCCGATGAGCCGGGCAGTCCATCAATTCAACCGCTTGGCGGGCGAGGCGTTTGCCAGCGTTCAAGGTGGCCCTTACTCCTCTCCGGGAATCGCCGGCGCCATCCATCGGCTGTTGGCCTTGGGTGTGGAAGGCTGTGGCCAAAGCAGTTGGGGCCCGTCGGTATTCGGCCTGACTCGGGACAGTGATCAAGCAGATTGGTTGGTCAATCGTATTC
Organism: uncultured Gemmataceae bacterium; assembly: GCA_963923355.1. Classification (GTDB taxonomy): domain Bacteria; phylum Planctomycetota; class Planctomycetia; order Gemmatales; family Gemmataceae; genus UBA6894. The sequence goes on from CAWUOE010000018.1 coordinate 9,181, forward strand.
GTGAGGATTGCCCCCACGGGATTTGGGTCACCAGGGCGCAAAATACGGGGGCCCGGTTGGAGGTGGAACAGGAGGTTGGGAAGTCCGGCTGATCAGCCGGTCACTTTGTTTTTTGCCAGCTCGGCTGATCTTTTTTCAGCTTCCCGCATCACCCTTAAGGTATTTTCCCCGAGAATTTTTCGGATGGTGGATTCCCTGTGCCCGCGGTTTAGCAATTCCTGGGTCAGCAATGGATAGGTGGACACATCCTCCAATTGCCTTGGTACTGTGGGGATTCCGTCAAAATCAGAGCCAAGGCCGACGTGGTCCTCACCAGCCACCCGGATGCCGTGTTCAATGTGGTCCACCACATGGTGGATGGACCCGCTGGGAACTGGATTTTCCTTCCGCCATTGGACCATGGCCTCACGATATGCCTGATCCTCGGGGAATCGTTTTCTCAACTCACGCGCTTGTTCAAACATGCGAGTCGTTAATCGTGCGGCCTCGGGAACCACAAAGCCGCTGTAAAAATTGACCATGACCACACCACCGTTGTCCCGAAGAAGACGGAGGATATCGTCGGGAACATTGCGTGGATGATCCGCGATGGTGCGCATGGAGGAATGGGAGAAAATCAAAGGCGCGCGGGCCACTCGCAGGGCATGGGCCATGCATGCTGGCGAGACATGTGAAATGTCCACCAACATGCCCAATCGGTTCATTTCCTGGACGACCTTTTCCCCGAAGGGTGAAAGGCCGTTGTGTTTGGGGGTATCAGTAGCGCTGTCGGCCCACTCGGTCGTTTCCGAATGGGTCAAGGTCATGTAGCTGGCCCCAAGGCCGTGGAGCATCCTCAGTACGGCAAGGCTTTGGTCCATGGAGTGACCACCTTCCAACCCAATCAGGGATGCTATTTTTCCGCTCCCCCGGACCTGTTCCACATCCCTGGAGTTTCGGGCGAACCCCAAATGATCCGGGTATGTTTGCACCAATCGATGGACTAAGTCCATTTGTTCCAGGGTGGTTCGAAGGGCTGTTTTTTTGTTTCGTGTCTCCGCTGGGACGTACGCGGACCAGAATTGCAGTCCAACATTGCCTTCTCTCAGGCGAACCATGTCCGTGTGGAGCGATTTTTGGAGGGTCCTCAGGTCGAATTTTCCAAAAACGACATCCTCCTTTTCCCGGAGTGCCCAGGGAAGGTCGTTGTGTCCGTCCGCGATCAGGCAATCCTTGTGGAGCTTTCGCGCTCGTTCGGTCAATTGGACCGGCGCCCGTGATTCGGAAGTCTGGCCGCTGGCCTTGCTGGAAATTGTCGAGCCCAAAACGGAGGCAGCTCCAAGAAAAACCCGTCGATCGGGCGGCTGGGAGGATGGCATGGCGGTCTCCGTTTCATGAATTCCAGCAGCGCCTAAAAATGGACTGCGGGAGTGGACGGGGCGTTTCATCCCAATTTCCTTAAAAATAACCCAGCAAGCCAGTCCTTTCGAATCCTTTTCCGATTCTGGCAAGGCGAACCATGTCCCCTGACTCAACACCTCCGTTGCCGGTAGATCCCAATTCCAGTGGTCCAACCTGGTTTGGCGGGTATCAACGCCCGGTACTCCTCACTGGAATTGGCCTGGTGGGTGCGGTGGTGGTGCGTTTTGCCGACCTCCTAGGCACATCTGTTTGCGCCCTGTTCGGGATTGTCCTGGCCTTGGCGCTGGCTTTTGCCTTCAGCGAAAATCCCCGACGAATTCGTTGGAGGACGGTGCTGGGTGGCATGGCCCTTCAGGTCGGATTGGCCCTGGCTGTCCTGTGGTTCCAAGTGGGTGACTTGAAACCGGGGAGAATCCTTTTCGAGAAAATCGCTGATCTGGTCAAGAAGCTGTTGGCATTCAGTGACGAGGGAGCCCGATTTGTTTTCGGGCCATTGGCGGATCCCGCGTCCATGGGGCGGGTTTTTGAGAGGAAATACGCGTTTGTTTTCGCTTTCCAGGCACTGCCGGTACTGATATTTGTCTCGGCCCTTTCCGCAGTCCTGTACCACCTCGGTGTCCTTCAGATTGTGGTACGTGTCCTAGGGGCGGGAATGCGCCGTTTCATGCGCACCAGCGGTTCAGAGACACTGTGCGCGGTGGCCAATGTCTTTTTGGGGCAAACTGAGGCTCCACTCGTGGTGAAGCCTTACATTGCAGGCATGTCCCGGTCAGAATTGCTTGCCTTGATGGCTGGAGGCATGGCGACTATGTCGGGTGCCCTTTTGGCTGTATACATCGATCAAGGGGCTGATGCAGTCGCACTCATGACAACAAGCCTGATGGCTGCCCCCTGTGGACTCTATTTGTCAAAAATTGTCATTCCTGAACTGGCTCCAAATCAAAAGGGGACTTCCGTTGCCGTAGAAATTCCAGGGCAGCCAACACAAAAACCCCACAGGAATGTTCTGGAGGCAGTTTCGGCTGGTACCTCGGAAGGAATGTCGCTTGCCCTGAATATTGCTGCCATGATGGTCAGTTTTCTTGCCCTGTTGGCTATGCTGGATGCCTTGATGGCTTGGCTTACGGGTGGCGTCACTTTGGCCTCCATTCTGGGTGAGGTTTTTCGTCCCGTGGCGATTTTGTGCGGGTTTCAAACTCAGGACGCGAGCTTGGCCGGTGAGTTGCTGGGGAAAAAATTGGTGGCCAACGAATTTGTGGCGTTTTCTGAATTGAATGGGGAAGAAAAATTTCAAGCACTAACACCCAATGGCAGGATTTTGGCTTGTTTTGCCCTTTCCGGATTCGCCAATCTGGCCTCCATTGGGATCCAGATCGGAGGAATTGGGGCCATGGCACCGGTTAGGCGAGGCGATTTGTCCAGCTTGGGAACCAAGGCGCTCTTGGTGGGATTTCTCACCACACTGGTCAATGCGGCGCTGGCGGCCATTCTTTGGCGGTGACTGGTTAGAGGGAAACCATGGCGTTGGAAAAGAACTCAGGGGAAGGCACCAGCATCATTCCATCACTGCTTGATTCCGCCAGGGCGGTACGGTTGAAGGCATGGAGTCCATATTCCGGTTTCAAGGTTGGATGCGCACTTCTGGATGAGTTAGGCCGGATTCATGTAGGTTCCAATGTGGAAAACGCCAGTTACGGTCTGACCATTTGTGCTGAGAGGGCGGCATTTTTCTCAGCCGTCGCGCAGGGCGCTAGGAAAATAAAAAAGGTGATTATCGTCACCGATGCGGCTTCCCCGACGCCTCCTTGCGGGGCTTGCCGGCAGGTGTTAGCCGAATTTGGCCTCGATTTTCAGGTTGGATTGGCGGGAATCGAGGGGGATGTCCTGGTTTGGCATTCCATGGAATCCCTTTTGCCAAACGCGTTTACCTTCAAACCTCCCAACCAATAAAAAACACCCCGGAAAACCGGGGTGCCCACGCCTCTCAGAGGCTTTGTTGAGTTTTGGGGAAACGAAAATTAACAAATTGGAGAATTACTCCTCGTCTTCGTCCTCTTCATCTTCTTCCTCGTCTTCGTCCTCATCATCATCAAAGTCGTCATCGTCATCGAAATCTTCGTCGTCTTCGAAATCCTCGTCCTCGTCTTCATCCTCGAAGTCTTCGTCGTCTTCGAAGTCTTCATCGTCATCTTCGAAATCGTCGTCGTCTTCGTCGTCTTCGTCGTCCTCGTCTTCATCCTCGTCTTCGTCGGCGGAGGCGAGGACGGTGAGGCCACCCTCGGCATGAGCGGGAGTTGCCACCTGCGTTGAAAGTACCCAAGCCAGATCAGTATCCGTGAGGGATGCGAGCCAAGACCTTCCTTGCATGGTTATCAGTCCTCAACAGGTTTCCGAGTCAACTCCCTACCGAACAAGACCAGGAATCCAGTCCCGTCACCTACCTATGTCACCTAGCCGGGAACAAGGGCTTGATTCCGACCCCATTCCAGAAAGGTTCTAAGGTAGTTCCACAGTATAAGTGCTAGTCCTGTCAATAGTGGAAAAACCAGAAATTATGGATCAGTTGCCCGATTTTAATCAGCGTGTCCGCACCCCGTTTTTTACCCAACCTCACAGGACTGCTGTAGGATCCAAGAGTCCCATCGTGAATTGGAACCTCCCGTGAACAAGGTTAGATTTCGCAGCTGAATGTGCGGCATCCTTCCTTTCTTTTTTGGGCAATTCAAGCGTTACCAAGGGGGCCGGCATGTCTCGATGCATGATCAAAAGTTTTTCAGCGTGTGCCCTGGTTTGTGCGGTTGGACTTGGCCTCACTGTTTGCGCCAGTGAACCGATTGCCCAAAATACTCCAACACCAGTGTTGGATGGTCCAAGATTAGCAGTCCCGCCACTAAAAACCGGCGGAACGATGGCTGAAAGCCGGATCAGGCAGGTGACGGTCTACCTGGACAGTGCCTTGGTGGGCCGGACAGTTACCGTGCCTCCCGGAAAAGGATTGGTGGAGTTGGTGGTGGGGCCCCTGCCTGCCAACACGGTTCCTACATCCCTTTATTGCGAGGCTTCCCAAGGACTGAGGGTGCTGGCCACCCGTTTTCGTACCAGGCAAGTCGAAAGGGATATTCGGGATGAAGTCCGAAAATTAGACGAGGAGCGGAAAAAGCTTCAGTCGGAAAAAGCCAGAATCGAGGCATCCATGGAAGCCTCGGAGGGGGAAAAAGCGTTTCTTGCCAAGCTGGAGGCTTTTGCGGCGGCAAGTACCACGCATGCGACTGAAAAAGGCAAACTCGACAGCAATGAAACCATTTCATTGGCCAAATACCTCAGCGAGAACCGGAAAAACCTTGTTGAGCAGAGGGTTGCCAATCAGGAAAAGATCGCGGAAATCCAAGAGAAGATGGGATTCCTGGCACGCAAAACCACGGAGGCGGGCAAAGGGGCAGTACTGACTCAAAACGATGCTGTTCTGGTGGTGGAGAAGATCGGGGAGGCCGGGGGCACGGTCAGTTTCAACTATCTGGTCAACCAAGCCTCCTGGAAGCCCATGTACCGACTCCGTTCCGGTAAAAAACCATCCGATCCTGTAAGCATGGAGTACTTGGCTTCACTGACCCAAGAAACCGGTGAAGATTGGTCCGCGGTGCGGCTCACCCTCAGCAATGCCCAACCCATGCTGAATGCCTCTCCACCTGATCTAAAAGCCTTGGCTGTATCGATCGTTCCAAGACCGAATGTTTCGACTGGAGTCGCTGGAACTGGCAAGGCCGGCCAAATACCTGTGCCCTCACAGCCCCAACCGCAACAGGCTCTGGACGCCCTGAACAGTATCGTTCCGAATTCCCAAGCCGGCAGCGGTGTCCTCAACAATCCCATTCCCAATCCCGATGGTCTGGCTAACTCCGCCGATTTGGCGAACGCCACCCGGGCGCTCCGGTCTGCCGGGCAGCGGGATTACAACCGCCGCCAGGAAAAGCAGGCCAATGACTTTTTCAATTACGCCGGTGCGCTCGACCAAGCCCGGGACTTGGTCATCACACAGGAGGACAAAAAAGATGGGGGCATCGAATCTGGTGAACGGCAGGGGCCCAGTCTTTCCTACCCCCTTCAAGGAGAATTCACCATTTCCTCTAGGTCTGATGAGCAGATCCTCGAAGTCCAGCGTCTTGAAATGAAGGCGGAGCACTTTTTCAAAGCCGTCCCCGTTTTGACCAGCCATGTTTACAGACAGGCAACCCTGGTGAATTCCAGCGGGCAAGTCTTCCTTCCTGGGGAAGCCACCATCTACCACGACGGGGAATTCGTGGGGCGAATGAACATACCGTTGGTGGCATCCGGGGAAAAATTCACCGTGGGATTTGGCGTGGAACCCCAGCTTCAGGTGACAAGAAAACTGGTCGACAAGGCTCGTACGGTGCAGGGGGGCAACCAGATCCTCAAATACCAGTACAACATCCTCGTGAGCAGCTACCGGGGGGAAGTTTCCCGTCTGCAACTGTGGGACCGGTTGCCTTTGGCGGAAAAGGAAGCCATCACCGCAACACTGGGTGACGTGGCACCTGCCATTTGCCAAGATCCCTTGTATCTGCGTGAGGACCGATCCCGCAACCTGTTGCGGTGGGACTTGGAAATAGCCCCTGGCTCGTTTGGGGAGAAAGCTGTCTCTGTGAAGTATGATTTCAAGCTCGAATTGGATAAACAAATGGGCATAGGGTCTTACTTCACCAAATGACATCCGAGCCTCTTGTCCAACCCTGTAAAAACAACAACGGTCGGAGCTTGTCAGGTCTGAAGAGAATGCCGGGGGTGAAATGGGAGAAAAACCGCTGGTGGGTGTGATCATGGGCTCACGAACCGACTGGGAAGTGATGCGCCATGCATGCGAAACGTTGGAAAAACTTGGTATTCCCTACGAAACCAAGGTGGTTTCTGCCCACCGAACCCCGGATTGGCTGTTTGAATACTCCTCCCAAGCCGAGTCGAGGGGCTTGGCTGTGATCATTGCGGGTGCGGGTGGCGCAGCCCATCTGCCCGGCATGGCCGCCAGCAAGACAGTTTTGCCTGTATTGGGTGTCCCAGTCCCCGGAGCCAGTCTTCAGGGCATGGACAGCCTTTTATCCATCGTTCAAATGCCAGGGGGCATTCCTGTCGGAACCCTGGCTATTGGCAAAGCCGGGGCCACCAATGCCGGCCTGCTGGCCGGCGAAATTTTGGGAATCAGTTACCCCAAATACCGTGAGGCAGTCCGGCAGTTTCGGGAGGGGCGAACAGCGGAAGTTTTGGCTGACACGGATCCCCGGGGCCCGAGGCCAACATGACTGCCGATCGGAGCACCGGGTGCGTGGTGGGAATAGTAGGTGGGGGCCAGTTGGGCCGTATGCTGGCCTTGGCTGGGGCTCCCTTGGGGATTGAGTGCAGGGTTTTGGAGCCCGCGGAAAATCCACCCGCTGCGGTCGCTGCCAAATGGCTCCAAGCCCCTTTTGAAGATGCCCGACGGTCCATGGAATGGGCCTCGGCTGTGGATGTGGTCACCTACGAATTTGAAAATATCCCCGCTGAAACCCTGGAAGCCATTGCTGGTGCTGTTCCTGTTTTTCCCCCTCCCGAATCCCTCCGGGTGAGTTGTGACAGGGTGTTGGAAAAACAGCTTTTTGGGGATTTGGGGATTCCGACCACCCGCTGGTTGGCGGTGGCCACCCGCCAGGAAATGGCACAAGCCGTCAAAACCCTTGGTTTGCCATTGGTGTTGAAAACCCGGCGATTTGGTTACGACGGCAAGGGCCAAGCCGTGGTACGAACTGAAAATGATTTGGAAAAGGCGTGGGGGGTGCTGGGGGCAGCCGCCTCAACGGTAGGTCTGCTCGCTGAAGAGTTGATTTCATTTACCAGTGAGGTATCACAGGTGTCGGTTCGTGGCCAAGGAGGGGAGGTTCGCCACTACCCACTGACCAGAAACGTGCACCGCGAGGGTATCCTGCGGTTCAGTGCGCCTCAAGGAAGTGAAACAAAAAATCCAACCATCGGCGAGAAAGCCCGGGAAGCCGCTTCCCTCATTCTGAATCGCTTGAAACATGTCGGTGTTTTGGCGGTGGAATTCTTTGAAAACAACGGACGACTGATCGCGAATGAAATAGCTCCCCGGGTTCACAACTCCGGGCATTGGACCCAAAACGGTGCCGAAACCTGCCAGTTTGAAAACCATCTACGGGCGGTGTTGGGGTTGCCGTTGGGTGGCACTGGGCGTCTCGGCTATTCCTGCATGGTCAATTTGGTTGGAGCGGTCCCCCCGATCCGGAAAATACTGGCAGTGGAAGGTGCCCACTTGCACCTTTACGGCAAAGAAGCTCGATCGGGCAGGAAAGTGGGCCATGTCAATTTGAGAACAGATTCCCCAAGCCACTTCAGGGAAGGGATCCAGCGATTGGCGGGTTTAGTCCCGGATGAGAATGTCAACGACTGGCTGGATCAAGTGGAAGGGATTGGATAATCGAACCGCTCAACCGGTCGATGGCCTGATTCCAATCAAACTCCACTGATATTCGAGCAATTCCTGCTTGGCCCCAATGGTTGAAAAAGCCCTGTTGGTTTTGGGTTCGAGCCAGCACGGATGCAATCTCCTGGATATCACCAGGAATAATTTTCCAGCCATCCACACCATGACGGACCAACTCGCCCGGTCCGCCAGCATCGTAAACGATGGCTCCTTTGGCCGCACTCCATCCCTCCATTAAAGTGAGGCTCCAACTATCCACCAGGCTGGGCAGACACAGCAGGTCAATTCCAGCGAAAAAATCTTTTTTTTGTTCCCGGGACAATCTGCCAAGCACTCGTAACCAGGATGGTTTGCCGATCTGTTTCAGATGTCGCTTCACAGGCTCGGTCTGATCACCCGCCAGTACCAGAATGGGGCCATCCGGGGCCGGAATCCGTCTCCTCGCTTCCAACAAGTCCAGGGTTCCTTTGTCTTTGCTCAAAGTAGCCAGATGACCAACCACCTTGTCATGGATTGAGATATTCAGGGCTCGCCTGAAACTGTCTCGGTCACCACCGTTCACCCCATCTGGAGGCAAACCTAGAGGGGCCACCCTGATTATTTCAGGGTTAATGCCCAAGCTTGAAAGCTCTTGTTTTTCCCAGGATGTAAGGGCGATCACCCGCATGGCTTGCCGAAGAAGTTGAACCAGCCAAGGCTGCCTGAAAGCTGTGCGAATGGGGCACCGGCTGTCCCTAGGATTGCCCGGATGAAGCAGGGGAATCGCAATCAAGGGCAGGCGGAGACTTTGGGCCAATCGTTGTGCACTGGCCCAAACGCTTCCATGGGGAAGTGCCCAGACAACAATTCCATCAGGGATGAATTCTCCGCTCCAGGAACCCGAACCTAGCCCTGGACAAAGTGGGCTGTACCAATTGAGCCATGGTTTCCATTGGACCGGCGCCACTCGCTGGGCAAATCCCAAAAGGTACCTTTGCATGGGTAGTCTGAAACACCGGTGCCTTTTGACCGGGATACCCTCCACACAGGTGTGGCCTGTGGGGAGGGTTTCTGAAAAAAAACGGTGGAATGAATCCGAGCCGAGGGCGTTGGTGGTCTCTACCCGGACCGGGTGACCCGTTTCCATGAGTCGGGCACACACCTGCTGGGCCACAAACTCGGCACCACCCGGTGCTGGGGGAAAACGATGGATGAAGTGCAACAGATTGGCCATTTATTCCATACCGGGGGATCACCTCGCCCTGTCACCCGCCCGCCCGTAGGATACGAAGAAGGCCGACACCCGGACCACAGGTTTATTTCCGGCTTTTTAAGCAGGCGATATCAGGCGAACCTCCATGCTGCGCGTTTCCCGTCTTGCATCCTCCGTTATCCCTTCTGCGACTTTAGCGGCAGCGGCACGGGCAAAGCAGCTGCAAGCCCAGGGCATCAAGATTCACGACTTCAGTCTGGGCGAGCCTGATTTTCCCACTCCAGCCCCGATCCGTGAATCTGCCCTGAAAGCGATCGAGGGTGGTAAAACCAAATACACCCCCGCCTCCGGCACCCTGGAATTGCGAAACGCCGTCGCCACCCTCTACAAGGGCATGGGCCTCGCTATTGCTCCCGATGAGGTGCTGATCAGCAACGGGGCAAAGCATTCCCTGCACAATGCGATGGCAGCCGCCCTGGACCCGGGTGATGAGGTTCTGATTCCCACACCCTACTGGGTCAGTTATTCCGATCTGGTTTCCATGACCGGGGCCGTGCCGGTCCTCCTGCCCACCACATTGGACGAGGGATTCCGGCTGCCGGCAGCCCGTTTGGCCAAGGCGGTCACTGCCAAAACACGGATGGTTTTGCTGAATTCTCCCAGTAATCCGACTGGCGCGGTCTACACCCGGGCAGAACTGGAATCCATCGCCAAGGTGGTCTTGGAGAACAATCTTTCGGTTATCAGTGACGAGATTTACGAGCGGTTGGTCTACGACGGCAGCGTGTCCACATGTTTTGCCACATTGCATCCAGATCTGCCCAAGCGCACCATCAC
>CAWUOE010000019.1:0-19050 GCA_963923355.1 uncultured Gemmataceae bacterium
CGCGCAGACAGGGTTTGTCTGGAAGTTGAACCATGGATGGGGAGATGCGCGTGAGGATTTCCAAAGCATTTTTAGGATTATGGCTGGTTGGATTTATGGCCCTGCAATCGAGGGCTGATGTGGTTTTGGCAAATACCAGTGCGGCTAACGGCAACACCACCATCAACATCAATATCAAATTTAGCACCACTTCGTTGTCATTGACCCAGGACATCAAAACGCTAAAGCTGTACGGCAATTCAGGCCAAACCATTGCCGCCAATTTTGGTTATTACGATAATCCAGCGCTTCCAAGCCAACGTTTGACTGGAGCCGAGATTGGTACCAGCGGGGAATATCTTTTTGATATTTCCACCCTGCAAATTGGAACCTACACGGCCAATGGATATGCGTTGGAGATTCGATCCATGTCAGCCAGCGGAGCTGGAATCAATACAGCCACCTCCGGTGTTTCGACTTACAATGCACCGGGATATTCATTGACAACTTACGACGGTGCCAACATCAAATTCGAACTGAGCACAACCGCGGTACCGGAACCTGGCACACTCATCCTCGGTGGTATTGCTGCTGCCTGTGGCGGCGGAGGGGTTTGGTGGCGCAGGCGGAAGAATGTACCGGAAAAACCGGCTACTGACGAAATGATTGCATAGATAGCCTAAGCGGTTTGTTAACAGATTTAGTCAGTGGCCGGTGGGGGCTATCCTGACCGGCCACTTTTTAATGAATAAAATCAATCCACCCAATGTCACTGCAAGGGCACTCAGGGCCAAAGTGCCTGATTCCGGTACGGTCACCACCTGGCCCGCAAGGTCGTTGGTGGTGTCAGCGGAGTTATTACTAGTCACGATAGAGTTTTGGCCAGAAATTGGGGACCCGTAGTATAAATCCACCGAGCCGGATGTAATGCCGGTTGCGTTGACAGCGAACGCGTAAGAAGTGTTGGCATTCAGTGCAGTGCCTGGTGTGCTGAAATTGAATGTTACAGCGCTCAGACTGGCATAGTTTCCGGTCATCGAAACGGTGTTGCTGGTTGCAATAGCCGATCCGGAAAGAGTGGCGCTGCTTCCAGGAGTGCCTGTGATACTACGCATCACCACAAACAGATTGCCAATCCCGCTCCCGCTATTTTTCAGATAAACCGTCACCGATTGGATGTTTGCGGTTGGCCCGGTGTTCGTAAAGGTTTGTGCACGGGAGCCGAGGGAGGACGAGATGGAAACAAAACTGCTGCTGTTCACCTCGTTAGTATAAACCACATCTGCTTGGATGTCTTGTGCTAAAAAAAGGCAGGTAATGGAAGAAAGCACACAGAATTATTTCATAGGAATGATTAGCCCAAAAAAATGGAAAGACGGAATTTAGTAATTTTTCTGCAGCAGGGCAAGCTGAAATAGAGACAAACCAATTCAGTTTTATTCAGTTTTGGTGGTTCGCTTCGTTGCCATTGCGTGGGCACTCATTCTGTCGGCAGTCTGGAAAGGTTATGGTTTAGGACATATGGCTGAAAGATGGGTTTGTGAAAGCTTGAATTTGCTATGGGGCAAGCCTTTTTCTTTTTTCATGGCAATAAGTTTTTAGATTTGTTAGGCCATTCTGGCTAGCAGCTAACGGTTTTTGTTTTTGTTAATAACTGGTAAAAATTAATTTTCCATAACAAAAAGGTTCGGCGTTCTCAGATTAATTCACCTAGGTAAGGTGATATTTTGGCTTTGCCATCACTTCTTGTTTTTCGCCATGTATTGGCGATTGGGGTCGCCCCATGAAATATCTGTTGGTTTTGTTGGCCAGCTTTGCGGCTGTGAATTTGTTAAAAGCGGAAGTGGTTTATGCCAACCTGAACAGTTCGGGTTCGGCCAGTGTCGGTTCGGGATTTACCTGGTATGCCCAGCGATTCACCACCAATCAGGCGGGGACCGGTTTGCACCTGGACATGAATATTGTCTCCTTGCTCGGTTCGCAAAACTATAGTGTCGAATTGTGGAGCTCCGATGGGGCCGGGACCAATGTTAGTGCGCTTTTGGCCACTATCGGCAGCGGCACTGTCACTTCAAGCGATAAGACCGCCGTTACTTCTTTTGATTTGGTTTACAGTCTCAGTGGATCTACGGACTATTTTGTGAAGCTCGTTGCGTCGAGTGGCAATTTTGGTTTTGTTATTGGGCCAAATTCGGCCACCACCCTCAACACGGTTACGCGTTATGGTGTTGGGACATTGAATAATACATCCGCAATTGCAACGGCAATGCGGGTCGATGTTGCAACTGTACCCGAACCCGGAACTCTTCTCCTCGGCGGATTGGCAGCCGGACTGGGGTGCGCGGGCACTTGGTGGCGGAGGCGGCGGAGGGGTTTGGTTGGCTTGGCCGGTAGTGGGGGCAAGGAAAAAGCTGATTCAGGTTTGTCGGCTTGAATCGGATTCCAAATAAAAAAAGCGCAGGCTCATCACATGTGAGCCTGCGCTTTTTTTGGTAGTGACCTCGCTGGGATTCGAACCCAGGACCCCATCATTAAAAGTGACGTGCTCTACCAGCTGAGCTACGAGGTCGTGGTCAGGATTTGGACTCCCGACATAAATTAATCATAGCGCCTTGGTGGTATCTGTCACCCTGATTTGGTGACGGAAAACCCTTTGGCTGCCGGCAAAATCAGTGGATTCCCTCCGCGGCCAGCCAGCGCTCGGCGTCGAGGGCGGCCATGCATCCGGTGCCGGCGGCCGTGATCGCCTGCCGGTAGTTGCTGTCGGCCACATCGCCGGCGGCGAACACGCCCTCCACCGATGTGTTGGTGCGCATCATTTTTTTCCAAACGATGTATCCCTTGTCATCCAGTTCGAGCGCGCCTTTGAGGAAATCGGTATTGGGCGTGTGGCCGATGCCAAGGAACATGCCGGCCACGGTCACCTCGCGTGGCGGAGCACCGGTAGTGCTTTTCAGGCGGACCGCCGTGACACCCTCGGTGTCGGTGCCCAAAACCTCGTCCACGGCGCTGTTCCAGCACATCTCGATCTTCGGGTTCTCCAAGGCACGCTTTTCCATGATCTTGGAGGCCCGTAATTTGTCCCTGCGGTGCACCAGGTAAACCTTGGCGGCAAATTTGGTCAGATAGCTGGCCTCTTCCACAGCGGAATCGCCCCCACCCACCACCACCAGCGCCTTGTTGCGGAACCGTGGCAGGGCACCATCGCACACGGCGCAGGCTGAAACGCCGTTGTTCTTGAAACGCTCCTCGCTGGGCAAGCCCAGCCAGTTGGCCCTTGCTCCGGTGGCGATGATGACCGAATGCGCCTGGATGGTGCCGTTTTCAAGGGTTTCCAATTGGAAGGGTTTGGCCGTGAATTGAACCTTGGTCACATCATCCGTGATGATCTTGGCACCGAAATTGATCGCCTGCTGGCGCATCAATTCCATCAGTTCAGGGCCAGTCAGACCGTGTGCCGGCTGGGTGCCCTTGTCCAGAATCCAGAAGGGCTGACGGTCCTCCGGCAATGCGGTGGACAGGTATTCACGCAACTTGCCGGCAGGAAAACCGGGGAAATTCTCGATTTCCGTGGTCAAATTCAGCTGCCCCAGGGGCAGCGTGCCTTTCATCCGGTTTTCCTCGGTGATGGCACCCTCCACCACCAGCGGATTCAAGTTGGCACGGGCGCAATAGATCGCCGCCGTCCAGCCAGCAGGGCCGGATCCCACGATGACCACATTCTGTGTGCCTGAATTGCTGCCAGCCATCGTTGCCCCCGGGTTGGATGCGGTCTGACGGCGCGATTGTCACAATCACTGCGCCCGGACAAAAAGTCATACTAGGTTCCCCCGCACCCGGGTCAACCAACTTGGCAGACCAAATCCGCCCCCGATCCTGCCCACGCCTTGATAAGCTTCCACACAGCAACTCCTTTTCTGGCCCCCGGAAAAGCCGCCGGCACCATGAATCGCCTCACCCAACTGCGTGAAATCCTCCGCTACGTGCCCCGTTTTCGGGACCGGGTCTTTGTGATTTCCATTGATGGGGCTGTGGTGGAAGATGAGAATTTTAGAAATCTTTTGCTAGATATAGCGCTGCTCAGATCGCTCAATATTGGCGTGGTTTTGGTGCATGGGGCCGCCCATCAGATCACCAAGCTGGCCCAGCGGACCGGGGAAATCCCAACCAATCTGGATGGTTCCGGTTTGACCGATGACGCCACGCTCCAACTGGCTCTGTTTGCCAGCACGCGTGTCAGTTACGAACTGGTGGAAGGGCTGGACGCCGCCGACTTGCGGGGAGCCACCGGCAACTTCCTGTTGGCTCACCCTGCGGGGATTTTGGGCGGGGTGGACTATCGCCACACGGGCAAAGTGGAGCGGGTGAACAGCGATTTTCTGCTCTCCACCATCGCCCAAGGGGTGATTCCGGTGGTGCCGCCGGTCGCCAGTGATGGCGAGGGCAGTTCCTACCGGCTCAATTCGGATGTGGTGGCGGTGGAGGTGGCGGCAGCCCTGAAGGCGGCCAAGCTGATCTACCTGAACACGCATCCGGGTGTGGTGCTGCCCGCCAAGGTGAGTGACAAGGTGGCCGAGGCCCTGAAGCCGATGCTGACGCGTCATCCCCCGGAGGGAGGCAAAGCGCGGCTCATCCGCTCAATGTCCGTGGAAGAGGCCGAAGCCCTGCTGCGAAACACCCGGGAACTGCTTCCCCAGGAAGTAGCCACCAAGGTGGAGCAAGGAGTGCGGGCAGTTCGCCTGGGGGTTCCCCGGGTCCACATCATCGATGGGCGCATGGAGGAGGGGTTGCTGGCGGAAGTCTTTTCCAACCTGGGTGTGGGCACCATGGTCCATGCCAACGAATACCAGTCCATCCGCCCGGCCAAGAAGAGCGACAGTCGGACGATCATGAGCCTGATCGCCGATGGCGTGGCGGCCGAGGAATTGGTTCGGCGTACCCGGACCGAGATCGAACGGCAGGCGCCGGATTTCTTCGTCTTCGAGGTGGACCGCACGCCCGTGGCCTGTGCCGCGGTGCATCTTTACCCAGCGGAGAAAAAGGCAGAATTGGCCTGTGTCTGCGTGGATCCGCGGTTTGAAAACCGGGGGATCGGCTCGAAGATGATGCAATACGCCGAGGCGAAGGCGCGCGAGGCGGGCATGAACGAGCTGTTTTGCCTGTCGACCCAGACCTTCAACTACTTCCAGAACAAGGGAGGTTTCCTGCCCGGGTCGGTGGAGAGCCTGCCTGCCGCCCGACGTGAGAAATACGACAAAAGCGGCCGACATTCCCTGGTCCTGATCAAAAAACTGTCGGAAGCCAAGGCCGGGCCCGCCTGAGCCATCGCAAAACCCTTTGCGCCTTTGGAAATGCCTCCAGAAAGCCTGCAATTTACGGCTGGTTTGCGTTAGCATGATCATGCGTGGCTTTCCTCGGGAAACCCATGGCCCGGTGATGGAATGGCAGACATGCAGGTCTTAGAAGCCTGTCTCCGTACGGAGGTGCGGGTTCGAGTCCCGCCCGGGCCATCTTTTTTTGCTCGGACGCGGCTGTGTGGGGCATTTTGTGGCAACGGCGCACCTCGATTGTTTCAGCGGTATCGCCGGCGACATGCTCTTGGCGGCCCTTCTGGACGCCGGGGCGCCCCTTGACCCGATCCGCGGCATGCTGGACCGGTTGAAATTGCCGGTCACTTTGGGCGTGGAGGAAGTCAGCCATTGCGGGGTGCGGGCCCTGCACCTGGAGGTGGAGGCGCCCGCCGACCAGCCTGCTCGGCATCTGCCCGAGATTCAGGAAATCATTGTCGCTTCCGACATGCCACAGCGGGCCCGCCAGCGCGCCCTGGATGCATTTCAGGTGCTTGGTGAGGCCGAGGCGGCCATCCACAATGTCCCGCTCGACAAGGTCCACTTCCACGAGGTGGGGGCGCTGGACAGTATCACCGACATTTTGGGCAGCGCCTTCGCACTCGACCTGTTGGAAATCGACAGGATCAGCGCCGCTCCGGTGCCTTTGGGCAGCGGCCGTGTGAAGTGCGACCACGGGTGGATGCCGATTCCGGCCCCCGCCACGGCACTGCTGATGCGCGGTCTGCCACTGGCCCCCAATCCGGTGGAGGGAGAGTTGACCACGCCTACGGGTGCCTCGGTCCTGAAAGCTTGGGTGAACCAGTGGACCAGCCAGCCGTTGGCCACTTACGATCGTGTCGGCCACGGGGCCGGGACGCGGCGCTACCCCACCCATCCGAACCTGCTTCGTGTCTTTGTGGGGAAGGGCGGGTCCCGGAACGAATTCGATACCGACTGGGTCTGGCAACTGGAAACAACCCTCGATGACCAACCCGGTGAAGTGATCGCCCACGCCCTCAGTCAGGCACTTCTGGCCGGAGCCCTCGACGCCTACACGATCGCCACGCAGATGAAGAAGGGACGCCCCGGCTGCCTGCTGGTGGTTTTGGCACCCGAGGGGCGTGAAGCCGAAATCGCCCGGGTGGTGCTGGCCGAAACCCGGTCCCTGGGGCTGCGCAGGCAACGCGTTGCGCGGTGGAAGCTGCCCCGCCGGGCCGGGGAGTGCGCCACCCCGTGGGGTACGGTCCGTGTCAAATGGGCCAGGCATCCAGGTTTGCAGGGAACATCGGATTGGCAGCCCAGCCCCGAGTTTGACGATTGCCAAGCCTTGGCTGGTGGGGCGGGCGTGCCGCTGGTCGAGGTGGTACGCGTTGCCACCGAATCGGCCCGGGCCGCTGGACCCCCGGCAGACTCAGCGGACTGATGCCGGCAGACTGTAAGTTACGGGATTAAACAGGTTTCGAGGTGAGATGATGAGTGTCCGCACCGCCAAGCAGATCCGCCAGGAATTCATCGATTTCTTCACCGGCAAGCACGGCCACACATTCGTGCCTTCCAGCCCTGTGGTTCCCCTGGATGACCCCACGCTGCTGTTCACCAATGCGGGAATGAACCAGTTCAAGGATGTGTTCCTGGGGACCGGCTCGCGCACCTATCGACGCGCCGTCAACACCCAGAAGTGCATCCGCGCCGGCGGCAAGCACAACGATCTCGACGATGTGGGCAAGGACACTTATCACCACACCTTCTTTGAGATGCTGGGCAACTGGTCCTTCGGCGACTACTTCAAGGAGGAGGCCATCCGCTGGGCGTGGCAACTCCTCACCGAGGTGTGGGGGATGGATCCCACCCGCCTCCATGCCACGGTGTTCGAGGGCGACCCCGAGCACAAGCTGGGTGCCGACGATGAGGCCGCCGAGATTTGGGCCAAGGCCACGGGCATCCCCAAGGGCCATATCCATCTGGGCAACAAGAAGGACAATTTCTGGGAGATGGGTGACACCGGGCCCTGCGGCCCGTGCACCGAGATCCATATCGACCTGACCCCCGACAAATCGGGCGGTTCCCTGGTGAACAAGGGAACCGACCGGTGCATCGAAATCTGGAACAACGTCTTCATCCAGTTCAACCGCAACCCGGACGGCTCGCTCAGCACGCTGCCCGCCAAGCATGTGGACACGGGTATGGGTTTCGAGCGTGTCAGCGCCGTGCTGCAGGGCAAACGCAGCAATTACGATATCGACCTTTTCGCCAGCCTGTTCGCGGCCATCCAGGATGTGACCAAGGCGCCAGCCTACACCGGTCGCCTCGATGACATGCGCGACACCGCCTACCGCGTGGTGGCCGACCACATCCGCGCGCTGTCGTTCTCGCTGGCCGACGGGGCCACGCCCAGCAACGAAAAGCGCGGCTATGTGGTCCGCAGCATCCTGCGCCGGGCTGAGCGCTACGGCCGGCAATACCTGGGCACACGCGATCCATTCCTGCACAAGCTGGTTCCCGCTGTGGCCGAGGCGATGGGCGACGCATTCCCGGAGGTGCGCCAGCGCCAGTCGGAAGTCCAGCGGGTGCTGCTGGACGAGGAGGAGGCGTTCCTGCGGACGCTGGACCGCGGCATGCGCCTGTTCACCGAGGTGGCGGAGAAAACCCGAAAGGCGGGCGGCAAGGTGCTGGGCGGCCACGACGTGTTCGACCTGCACACCACTTATGGCCTGTTCGTGGACATAACCCGGCAGATGGCGGAAGAGGAGGGCCTCACCATCGACATGTCGGGATACCACCAGAAGATGGAGGAATTCCGCGACACCTCGGGCAAGGGACGCAAGAAGCTGGTCATCACCGCCCTGGAGGGCGAGATACCTGCCTGTGACGATTCGCTGAAATACCACGGTTTCAGCACCACGGGGCACATCCTGGGTTATGTGACCGACAACAAGGTGCAGCGCCAGGGAACCCTGAAGGCGGGTGACACCTGTGCCATTGTCACCGATCGGACCTGCTTCTATGCGGAGCAGGGCGGGCAGGTGGGCGATGTGGGTTGGGCCACCACCCCCACCGGCCGCTTCTGGATCGAGGACACCCAGCGGTTGGGTGACGCCGTCCTGCATGTCGGCCGCGTGGAATCGGGGCTCGTGGAAATCGGGCAGGAGGCGTTTCTCGAGGCCGACCGGGAACGGCGGCTGCCCATCATGCGCCACCACACGGTGACCCACCTGATGAACTGGGCCATGCGTGAAGTGCTGGGCGACAAGATTGATCAGAAAGGCTCGCTGGTCGACCACGAGAAGACCCGCTTCGACTTCACGCATGACAAGCCGCTCACTCCGGCCGAGATCGGCCGGATCGAGGACCTGGTCAACGACAAGATCCGGGCCAATCTTCCCGTCACGGTAGCCATCGTGCCGCTGGACGAGGCGAAGAAGATCCCCGGCGTGCGGGCGGTGTTCGGCGAGAAATATCCCGATCCGGTCCGGGTGGTCCTGGTCGGGCAGGATGCGATCGGCCAGGCCACGGCGCATGACTCCGTGGAGTTCTGCGGCGGCACCCACCTGGCCCGCACCGGCGAGGCGGGGCATTTTCATGTCACCGGCCAGGAGCCTGTCGCCAAGGGGGTTCGGCGCATCCAGGGTGTTGCCGGGGAGTTGGCGAGCCGGGTGCTGCGCCACCAGACCGAGCTGATCAGCGGCCTCACCGACAAGCTCAAGTGCAAGGCCGAAGATTTGGCCAGCCGCATTGATGCCCTGCTCGACGAGAAAAAGGCACTGGAAGAAAAGGTCAAGAAGGCCGCCGCCGGTGAATTGGCCGGGGCCATCGAGAAGATGCTGGCCGAGGCGACCGAGGTGGGCGATGCGCTGTTCGCGGCGGCGGAATTGCCGCCAGCACCGGCTGACCAGGCCCGTGAACAACTGCTGCGCGGCCTGAAGCTGGCCAAAAAGCCGGTGGTGCTGGTGCTGGGATTCCGCGAGGAGGGCAAGGCAGGCCTGATGGCCGCCGTGAGCGACCCGTTGCATGCCAAGGGCGTCGAGGCCGGCAAACTGGTGGGCGAACTGGCCAAGCTGGTGGGTGGCAAGGGTGGCGGCCAGAAAAATGTCGCCCAGGCGGGTGGCAAGGAACCTGAAAAGCTGCCGGAAGCCCTGGCCGCGGCGCTGCCCCTGGTCAAGAAAATCCTGGGGGTCTGACGGATGGACCCGCTGGGGCAACTTGAGTCGGACCGCCTGCAGATGGCCCGCCAGTGGCTGCAGGCCAACCAGCCCGACCGCGCCCTGGACACCGTGAACCGCGCCCTGAATGAGGCGATGCAAACCTCCGATACCATCCGGCAGGCCCGTGCTTGGTTCGAGGTGGGCTGGGTCCATGCGTGGACCGGACAGTTGCCGGATGCCGAGCACGCCTTCAGCGAGGCTGTCCGTACCCTACCCGGGCCCGATGATGAGCCAGGGTGCGCACCCCTGCGATTGCGCCTGCTGCGCGACCATGGGCTTCTGCTGGCGCAAACGGGCCAACTGGACCAGGCCCGTGGGGTTTTTGCCCGGGCACAAACTGCCGCCGGGGCCCTCGGCCCGGCCGATGCCGCGCGCCAGCGCGCGCTGTTGGTGATGCCCTTGTCGCAGGCCCTGCTGGCTGCTGGCGATGCCGTTGAGGCGGCGCGCAGGTTGGAGGAAGCCTTGCCGGCACTGGGCGGACAAGGGGATGAGAATCACCTGCTGCAGGCACTGACCCTGTTGGCTGAAACCCGCGCCACGCTGGGTGAGATACCGCTGCTTCCCGCCCATGCCCCCGAAGGTTTCAACCTTTCCAAGCTGGCGGAAGCAATAGCGTCCCACGTGAGCGATCTGGCCCAGCCTGAAAGCGAGGCTGATCCGGTAGTCCTGCGCCGGTTGCTGCGCTGGTTTGTGGAGTGGCTGGAGCACACCCACGGGGAGAAGTCCCGGGTGCTCGCTGACGCCTGCGGCCTGCTGGCCAATCTGGAGGGCAAGCTGGGGGATGGCCATGCCCGCGTAAACGCCATCGAAAAGGCCGAGCGGTGCTACCGCGCCCGCAATGAGGCGGGCTACGCCATCCAGGCGCTGCAGGGCAAGGGTCTGGCCTTGGCCCAAATGGGCGATACGGCAGGTGCGGAAACAGCGTATCGTGCCGGCTTGGAAGAGGCCCGAGCGACAGGGAGCGCCTTTCTGGTGAGCCAACTGGGGCGCAACCTTGGGCAATTTCTGGCCGAGTTGGGCCGTCTGGAAGAATCGGAAAGCCTGTTGCGTGAAGCGTTGTCCCAGGCGGTTGGGGCGGCCCACCCGGAGTTGACCGGCAAGGCGGCCACCGCGCTGGGCTTGTTCCTGGTTCATGCCAATCGCGGGGACGAGGCCCGGCCGTTTCTGAACAAGGCGCTCGCTGAATTGCCGCAGGAGGACCCGCACCACCAGGCGGCCCGCGAGCACCTTCAGTGTCTGGATTCAGGCGTGACCTGCCCCTGCCTGGACCCGGCCCGACAAGCCTGCGAGCTGTACGCCCGCATGCTGCGCCAGCAACTGCCCGGGGACCTGGTTCGTGACCTGCAGGTCCGGATGGTGGATGGTGAACTGGAAACGCGGCTCGACCTGGTGAGGGATCTCACCGCAGGGGAGAACCAGTGGCTCTCCGAGGTTCAGGCTGCCACTTTGGAAAGGTTGAGGGCTACCTTGGCGAGCCAAGGGGGCGAATAATAGTCTCGCCGTTGCCCGATTTTGGCCCGGTAAGCGCGCTGGAAAAACTCGCGCCCGCGCCACCATCCTCGGCTATTTGTTGCGGAGGGTAGGCTGCGCGGGCGGATATCAGGGGACTTGCGTCCTCATATCAACTGTACGTTCTGTCGGCTATTTTGTTTGTCAGCCAACGCTTTTTTTGGTCGGTTTACACAAATCCTCTCGAAATCTTCTTGATTGGCTGTCCCGTCAGGCTGCCAGTGGCAGTACGGGCTCAGGCACCACCACCCGGGTTTCTCGCTTGGCCAAACCTTGCCAGGCTGTGACAGCCATGCCAACGGCCAGCAGCAGGAATGCCCAGGTGTAGCCGCCGTAGACCTGACCCATCTTCGCGGTGCGGTCATCCAGCAACCCTGTACTGGTGGCCCATAGACTGATCTGTGCCGTCAGCGCCAGCCCGATCCAGCCGGCACGGGCCTGCCAGGTGGTCGCGGTTGCCAAAGCCGCGGCCCAAACCGCCCAGGGCAGAGCCAGTGTCACAGCGTGGTGCTTCCAGGTGCGCTCGCTGAACAGCAGCATGCCGATGCAGACCAGGCCAAATTCCGCGGCGAGGTAGCGGTTGCCGGAACCCGTCAGGGGATTGCGGCAGCACCAAACCACAGCGGCGGCAAACGCCAGCATGCAGCACTGCACGATCCGTTTGGCAGTGATCGGGCTCAGGGAGGCCAGATTGTGGTATTCGGCAGGGGTGAAAACCCCATCTGGATATACCACAAACGACGGGCTTTCTGTCAGCATGCGGAACACCAGCCCGGGTATCGATTGGTTCGGGTGCTCGCTGGTGACTTTGCCCTCCACAAGGAAGGGGTGCACCATTTCCCGGTACCAAGACACCAGATTGCGCTGGTTTTCCTCCCAGCCCAGATACATCGCCGGTACCAGACCGGGGTAGAGGAACAGGCCCATGCCCACCGCCCAGCCGGCCAGCAGCTTCCAGTCCCGTTTCCACACGAAATACGGCACGAACAGCAGCGGAGTCACCTTGCAGGAGACTGCCAGGGCCAAAGCGATACCCCCGCTGAAACTCCAACCCGCCATCGCCAGGCGCAGGGCCGCCACCACGATGAAAAAGACAAACAGGTTCACATTGCCATGTTGCAGATCGCCGATGATCGGCCGGATTGCCAGAAGAATGGCCAACCCCTGCGCCCACCAGGGCAACCGCTTTTGGGGATCCACCATGGCCAGAATCCAGGCGGTGGATAACACCGCCATGCCCACCTTCAGCAGGTACCAGGTGATCGCCATCACGCCCGAGGGCAACTTGGCCAATGGCAACAACAGCACCGACATGATGGGCGGGTTGGGGTAGGCGTATTTTTGCGAGATATCCTCGCCTTGCTCCAGCCCCAGAATCTGCGGTTGCCAGCGCTGGATGGCGGAGCGATTCGACCGTTTTTCGCTGGTGATTTTGCCGTAGTAGGCTGCCGCGCCGATCAGCAAGACAAGGCTCATGCAGGCCAGCAGCGCCCAACGGGCCCGCGCCCCATCTCGGGTGATGGCTTGAAAACCAATTGCCAATCTTTCCCAAATTGCGCCCATTGCCGCCCCCGGAGCCGGAAAACCATGGGGAGCGACACTACGCTTGGGGGGCATTTTGCCGCAAGGGGGAGAGGAAGGACCGGCTCAATCCAGTTCTTCCTCCAATCCCGCGCCGAAGATTGGGGCGGGCGGTTTGGCCGGAATTTCTTCCTTGGGTACCTCCAGTACTTTGGCCACCGCTGGGGGCAGATCTTCAGCCAGAAGGGGATCTTCCTCGCCTCCTGTGGTCTGCTCCGTGCTCTGGGGGTCTACCTTGGCGCAGCAACGGGTCAGGTCGATGGCCAGTCGACGCATCCAGTCTCGCCATTCAGCCTGGCCCTTTTCGTCGAGTCCCTCCGGTGGGACTCGGGCGAATTCTCCCGCCAGCAATATCAGCCGCAGCATGTGGCGGAACAGGACACCTTCCTGGCGGAGCAGGTCGCGGTTTTTGACAAAAGTCTCGAAGTCGCCGTGGTAACCGCGGAGGATTTCCCCGGCTGCCCACACACCGCGCATTGGGGCCTCGCCCACTTCGGGGTGTTGGGCTTCAAAGAGCATGCGTGCCCGGTCTGCCAAGGTGGGGGGCCGCTCTCGTCGTCTGCGGTCGCCATCGTCGGGTTCTTCGTCCTCGTCGCCCGGCTCCCTGGCCACCGAGGCGATCAGCCCCTTCTGTACCAACAATGGATCCAGGTATTCGCGCTGTAGCGGACCGGGTGGCAGATCCTCGGGCACGCGCACCGCCCAGGCCAGGTTTCCCGGAACTTCCATCAGCCCTTCCAGGAGCTGCAGCCGCTCGACATCATCCGCCTGCACCAGCAGCGGGCAGAGCCAGTCGGCCAACATGGGGTTCACCCCGCGGAAGGCAAGCAAGCGGGGCAGCCGGTCGGTGGCGTGCGCCACTTCGGGCGGTATGGCCAAGCCGCCTTCCGCCTTGGCGCCGGGAGGCGATTCCGGCGCGCCTGGTTGGGGTTCGGGCGGTGCCGGCTCCAGTTTGACATAGCCGCCTTTGTGCAGGGCCAGCAGCATGCGGTCGAGTTGCAGTTCGCCAGCCCGGATGCGCGGCGAGTCCAGCAACCGCTTTCGGATCACCGAGCGGATCCGGTTCACTTCGGGCGAAACCTCCAGCAGATAGGCCAGCAACCGCCAGGGCAGCGGCCCCTTGCTGTACAGGCGAGCCGGCGCAGCCTGCTGCAGTTGCAGGAATTGGGGCTCGGTCCAGTAGAGGAATTTGTCGCTCTTCTCGGGTTTCTTGCGCTTGAGGTCTTTTTTCTTGCGCAGGAGCACCGGGTCCTTGGTGTCTTCGGGGATCGCGTCGAACTGGCGTTTCCAGCGTGTCAGCCGCACATCGTCCTCGTGCGCCATGCAGTAGACAAATCCCTTGTCGTCAAACTGAGGCCTGCCGGCCCGGCCGAAGATCTGCTGGGCGCTGCTGGCATCGATGAGCTTCTGTCCGCCCGCGGGGCCCTTGGCCAGACTGGTCAGGATCACCGACCGGGCCGGCAGGTTGATTCCCGCCGCCAGGGTCTCGGTGCAGACCGCCACCGCCAGAAGCTTGCGCTCGAACAGGTTTTCCACCAGCCGCCGGTAGCGGGGCAGCAGGCCCGCGTGGTGCACGCCGATGCCCCGGCGCAGCAGGGTGGCTAGTCTGGGGCCCGCGCCTCGTTTCATCTCCTCGGCTTCGATGGCGGCCAGCAATTCGGTCCGCACGCCCGGGGGCAGCAGGTCCTGGCCTTTCAGCACCTCGGCCACGCTCCAGCACTGGTCGCGGTTGAAGCAGAAGACCAGGGCCGGAGTCTTGCGCTGCTCTCCCTCTCCCTTGGCCATATGAGTCAGTTGGTCGGCCAGGAATTCGTCGGGAACATAATGGAAACTCAACGGCACCTTGCGCTCGCGCCCTTCCACAAACTCCAGCTTGCGTCCGTGGCACCGCTCCAGCCAGTTCAGGAACTCGATGGCGTTGCCCACCGTGGCGCTAAGCAACAAGAGGCGCACGCGCTTGGGCAGGTGGGCCAGTGACAGTTCCCAGACGATGCCGCGCTCGGGGTCGGCGAAGTTGTGGAACTCGTCCATCACCACGGCTCCCACGCCCTCCAAGGCGCTGGTTTCCGGGTGCAGCAGACGGTTGAGGAGGATTTCAGCCACCACGATCAGGATGGGCGCGTCAGGGTTCACCCGGCGGTTGCCGGTGACCAATCCCACGCTGTCGGCGGGGAAACCCCAGGCGACCACGGTTTCCCGCAGTTCATGGAATTTCTGGTCCGTCAGTGCGATCAGGGGCGTGGTGTAGTAAGCGCGGGTGTTGGTGCGCAGGGCCTCGTAAAGGGCCGCCTGCGCGATCACGGTTTTGCCCGTACCTGTGGGGGCGCAGACCAGCACGCCCTGCTCATCGGCAAACCATGCCAGCAAGGCCTCTTCCTGGACCGGGTAGGGAGCGTAGGGTAAAAGGCCCAGGTACTCATCCAGCACCACCGACCGGTTCGGGTTTTCCGGCCGGCCGGCGGGCTGGGGGATGGGGGTCATTTGCCCGCGGTGTGCTCGGCGACGATGGTGCTGGAAATGCCGCCGCGCGGCGTGAAGCGGCCGGTCAGCGTGCACCGGCGCGGATGCACCACCTTCACGAAGTCATCGAGAATCTTGTTCACCACCACCTCGTAGAAGATGCCCTGGTTGCGGTAGCGCTGCAGGTACAGCTTCAGCGACTTCAGCTCGATGCATGTCTTGTCCGCCACATAGCTGAAGATCAGCGTGCCGAAATCCGGCTGGCCGGTCTTGGGGCATACCGTGGTGAACTCGGGGCAGGTGATCTCGATCAGATAATCCCGCTCGGGCCGCGGGTTGGGAAAGCACTCCAACTGGCTCACATCCGGGGCGCTGGTCAGGTCCACATCACTCATCGCTCACTCCCAATTGAAAAGAGGCTGTCCGTCATACCAATAGTCTGGAGCCCCTCAGCGGAACTTGCGCGTGTTCCAATGGGGTGCCCAGTTCTTCTCATCGGGGGAGGGCACGCAGGGATAAGCCGGCATACCCCTCCATGGCAGTGGCTCCACGGTGGCTCCAGTCAGGGTGGTGGGTGCGGTGTCCTTGCACCAGCCGTGGACCCGCAAAAGCAGCGTGCGGGTCATTCCCGGGCTTGGTTCCCCATCCGGCAGCAGATATTCCAGGTCCACCGCGTCGCCGGGGCCGCAGACAGCCAAGCGGTCGTCCACCCCGGCCAGCAGTTCCTGCACATCTCCCAACCTGGTGAAGGATCCTTTCCAGCGGCTGGCCGAGACCGGGTCCCGGGCGTTGCCATCGTAGGCGACCAATTCCCCGGCGGGGATTTCCTTGGCGAATCCGACCCGGTCCAGATGGGCTGCTGACGGATCCATCCAGCGTACTGTCACGCCCTCCACCTTGCCGTTTTCGGCATCCCCCAGTAGACGGCCCAGGCGCAGACGATCCCAATACACCCGAAGGTTGCTTTCCAGCCTCCAGGGTTCACCAACCTCCGCCCCGGCAGGGATGCGCGCCAGCATCGGCTTGGGCAGTCCGGCCGGAAAACCGATTTCTCCCAGCGTTGCGTATGTGCCATCCTTGCCACGCCGGGCCAGTGTGGGTGGCAGCAGGGAATGGCCGGCTTGTGTTGCCGCGTTCATCGACTCGGGGTACGGGTAGTCCACACCCCCTTCGCCGCACAAAACCAGTTGCCCGCTGCCGCCCGGTTGGGGAAATCGCAGGTCCAGCCAGTGCCGCCCAGCCATGCCCATCCAGCTTAGCCGGGGGAAATGATTCACGCTGGACCCATCGGCCCGGGCCAAGGTATCCAGGGCGGTTGCCCCCGTGTTGTCGGTGGCTTCCGCCAAACCGACCAGGCTTCCCACCACCATCAACCGGCTGGTGGGCGCATCTCCTGTGAAGTTGAAACGCTCGTCAGCCCAGATTTCCGTGCCGATCGGATGGTCCACCACCGCCAGGCGGGCACCATCCAGATACATCACCTCGTCCATCGGCTCAGCCAGACGCAGCACCAACTTGCCCTTGCGGAGAGCCACTTCCTTGGGAAGACGCAAAACCTCCACAGGTCGCGCGGGGCGTACCGAGCCATCCGCTCCCTGCTCACCGAGGGCTCCCGGTCCCAGGCAATCGGTCACATATTCCCACTTTCCATCGGTGCCCTTCACAAAAAGCACCGGGCAACTGGTTGGTTTTCGGTTGGTTTCCACCATCTGGACCAGGGTGTCCACCTGCGGGTCCATTTCGGCTTGGGGCACCCCATCCGGCCAGCGCAGGCGGATTGCCTGGGCGAATTCCAGCGGCCCTGTCCCAATGCGCAGGGGCCGGCTGGACTGCCCCAGGCTTTGGCCGGTTCCCACCTCGTCCCAGCCGCGGAAAGAGCCGGCCAGCGCACCCACGCGGGTTCCGACGGCCTCGGCGGTGGTGCGCAGGTAATCCCCGGTTTTCCTCAGTCCGGTGGGACGAATCACCAGCATGTGGCGGGAGGGAAGGGCTAGACCGATACGCGTGAGGCCACCGTTATTGCTCAAGCCAAGCAGGTGCGTTCCCTCATTGGTCGCGCCCATCAGCGCCACCAGGCCATCGAGGTTTTTCCCCAAATTCACCTGGGTTCCCTCACGGCAGGATCCTGCCATGAAACGGGCGATGCCATCCTTGTCCAGGGTGATGAGATCCGGGTCCCCATCAAGGTTCAAGTCGATGCGCAATACCTGCCGGCCCGGTGGGATCGGCAGGTCATTGGTCTTCCAACCATGGGGGCTCCATTGGGCACGGACCGCGTTGCCCTCCGCCCGTAGCAGCAGCAGGTGAACCGGCGCATAAAGGTCGCCCAAATGTGACATGCAGGCCTGCCATTGCCCTTCTGGCATGACGGAAGTGCCCACAGGCAGCGTCTTGAACCGGAGCAGCCGGTCGTTTCTCACCCAGACCGGTTTGCCACTCTGCAGTGGCAGCAACACCAGGTCCAGGTCGCCATCGCCATCCACATCGGCCAGGTTCAAGCCGGCCAGCGCGGACGGCGGTTCCACACCCGGAAGGGTTTTGATTTCAAACTTCAACTTGAGGGGTTCGGCTGGCTTTCCGGCCGCAGCTTCCACCGCGTCCGAGGTGTTCAGCCAAACCGCCAGCGCGGATTTTGGATCACCCTCCATGCGCGAGGCGAAAATATCCAGATCTCCGTCCTGGTCGATGTCCGCCAGCGCGATCCCTGAAAATTTGCCCGGCTCCTCGCCCTTTCCAGGAGTGAGGGCAAGGGGTGTGAATTTGCCATTGCCAAGGTTTTTGTAAGCCTTCAGTCCGCTTGCCCCGGCCAGCAGCAATTCTGGTTTGCCATCGTTGTCCAGGTCGCCTGCTGCAGCGATGCGGCTGGAGGTGTCCGCCAGACCGGCTTCCTCGGTGACATCTTTCCAGCCGGGGCCTTCAGGGGTCAGCAGCAGGTCGGCAAGCTTCCCCTTGCGGAGGACAGCAGCCGGTAGAAACAGGTCCTCCACGCCGTTGGCAAGGCGGTCCAGAACGATCGAGCAGCGCCCGAATCTGGTGATTTCGGCGCCATATTCCTCCTTGCCACCTGCCTTCCTCCACTCGGTGCCGGCTGCCAATGTGACCGGGACTTCGGAGGCGACCAAAGGCTCCACGCCCTGGGGAGGGGCCACTGGAGGCAGGGGGACCGCCTCGGCGTGAGGTCCCATGTCGAAGTAGCGAACCTTGTACTCGCGCTCCCAGATGGCATCGGCCAGGGCCCGTTGTTCATCCAGCATCGTTTTTCGCGCGTCGCCTGGAGTCTTGGGGTGCATGGCCAGGGCGTATCGGGCCGCATTCAGTGCCGGTTCCAGTTCCACGGCTTTTGTCAGGGCGTCGAATGCCTCGTCCGGGCGGAGGTCGAGTTCCATCAGGCATTTGCCCACCTGGTACCAGGCGTGGGCATCATCCGGGGAGGCTTTCGCGGTTGCCTCGAAGTGGGGCAGGGCACCTTCCACATCGTTGCGGTACTGGAGGATGATCGCCAGACAGTAGTTCGCGTAGGGGTTGTCTGGCTGGTCCGCCAGCACGCCCCGCAACAACTCCACCGCCCTGTCCAGGGTTTCCGGCTTCGCCTGGTTCAACAGCGCGATGGCCAGATTGATCCGGGTGGCCACATCAGTGGGCTTGATCGCCAGCGCCTGCTCGTATTGGTGGGTGGCCGGCTCGTAGTTGAACTGCTCCAGGTATGCCAGCCCCCTGTTCATCCGGTCCAGCCATTCGGGGCTCTCCGGGGTGGTGGCCCGTCTCCATTTGAAGATGATCAGCAGGTCCAAAAGCACCAGAAGCAGCAGAAAGCTCAGCCATTTCCAGCCCTGGCCAGCCAGGAAAGAACGGGGCCTGGACGGGTTTCTGCCCCCGCCGCCGGGTGCTTTCAAGTCCGCCATGGGGTGTCTCCAAGAATCAATCGCGGAAGGCCTGTGTATTGGCTGTCTCTTATACACATCTGACGCTGCCGACGATACTCCTTGTGT